>JBEKOZ010000526.1:0-4213 GCA_049521275.1 Bryobacteraceae bacterium
AATGCGCGCGTAACTTTCGGGCTCATGGTCGCGCACCCACAAAAGCTTCGGCAGCGTGAAGCCGGTCAGCATCGGATTCGCCGTCGATCGGACCACAAACTCGGCTCCCGCATGCTGGTTGATCCAGTCCACCTGCTTCTGGCTGCGTTGATCGCACCAGATCAGCGCGGGCCGGATGACGTGGTCCTTCTCGTCCAGCAGCGTGAGCCCGTGCATTTGCCCCGAAAGCCCCACCGCCTGTACCTCGGCTCCCGATAAACCGCTCTCGCCGAGCACGCCGCGAATCGCGGCCTGCGCCGCCTCCCACCAATTCTCGGGACGCTGCTCGGCCCACAACGGACGCTCCATGCGCATGTCCTCATGCGGAGCCGTAAAGGCGTGGCGAACGCGCCCTTCTTCGTCGACCAGCAGCGCGCGGCTGCCGCCAGTGCCGATATCTAATCCCAAAAAGTAGCTCATTTATGTATGAACGGCAGGTACGCCGCCCCGTAAAGTCCCGCCTCGTTGCCGAGCGTGGCTTTCTCGATTCGCGTCGGCGAATGGCGATAGGTGAACGACCGGCGCTCGACCTCCGCGATCATCGCGGGAGCGAAAAAATTCCACGCCGGGAGCGGTCCGCCGCTCAACAGGTACAGCGGAAAATTGAAAATATTGATCAGATTCCCTACCGCTACCCCCAGTGCCTCGCCCATCGAATGGAAAATGGCGACCGCGCGCTCGTTACCCGAGACGGCCAGGTCGTACACGTGCTCGGACGTCAGATCGTGGCCCAGCCCGATCAGCCGCGCCATGGCCGCGATGGCCGTCGCCGACGCGTGTTTTTCCAGGCAGCCGCGATTGCCGCACCCGCACGGATTGCCGTTCGGCACCACCGTCAAATGGCCCAACTCTCCCGCCATGCCCAGTGTCCCGTGCAGCACGCGCCCGTCCGCGATAATGCCGCCGCCGATTCCCGTGCCGAGCGTCAGCAGCACCAGGTCCTGCACCTCGCGGCCCGCGCCCATCCATTTTTCCCCCAGCGCCGCGGCATTCGCGTCGTTTTCTAAAATCACTTTCGCGCCCAGCCGCTTCTCGATTTCATCGCGCACCGGATAATTGTCGAACTCCGGCATATTGTTCGATCCCACAATGACGCCCTTGTCCATCAGAATAAACCCCGGCAGGCCGATGCCGACGCCGCGCAGATTGTGCTCGCCGAGGCGCCCCCGCAGCGTCTCGATGGACTGCACCATGTCGTTGATCACCGCGTCGCGCCCCGCTTGGATCGCCGTCGAGCCCGCGATCTTGTCCAGCAGCTTGCCCTCGAAGTCGATCGCCGCGGCCCGCAGGTTGGTGCCGCCCAAATCGACCCCGATCGAATATTCACTCATGCGGTCGAATCATAACAAAGTGGCGCAGCGCCGTGCGCTGCCGACCCGGGAGAGGACACGCAATCGACAAATCTGCTAAAATGCGCCTAATATCCTGAAGGAACCGTAATGCCACGTCGCGTAACGACCGCCCCGAATGCGGCGTCCAATTAGGTGACGGACTAAGTATTTCCGCCCGCCGGCCGATCTTAATAGAAGGTGAGGGTGTTATGGAAATCCTAGGCGATAAGAAATTCGTCGAAGTGCCCGGCTCGAAAACGCACGAGCTGCCGCCTCTTCTGGTCCGCATGGCGCCGGCTGTCCGCCGGCTCGACCGCGTGATGGAGATGGCCAACGACCTCATCGAGCAGGAGGACATGCTGCCGCCCGGACATGAGTCCGCGCAGATGGACCTGGCGCTCAACCTGATTGATCAGTACATGGGTTTTGTGCAGCACTGGCAATGGGGCGACAGCGTTCTCGAATGGATTCGCCAGTGCGAGACCACCTTCGGCGCGCGCATCGACCTGCGCCATCTGCTGAACGCCGACCTCTGGCCCCACGCCGGCCGGTCGAGCTTCGTGACGCTGCTCGAAGACAAGTCGGTCGATACGCACGGCGTCGGCCTCGAAAAAGCGGTCGGCTTGCGGCTCACCTTCCGCCAGCCTCCGCCGTTGAAATGCTTCTCGGACCAGTTCCTCTTGTACCTGAATTCGCAGGTGGGCAACACGGCCTATCAAACCTGGGCCGGATTGACCCCAAATCCAATCAGCGCGCTCCCCCCGGAGCGTTTCACGTTCGAAGTCGTGAATATGAGCATTCAATAGAGGCTATCGCTCGTACACGTCTCTCCGGTGAGCGATCCGCGTGATCTCCACGCTCTTGTTCGACTCCTCGATCGTGTAGACCACTCGGTAGTCGCCAATCCTGATTCGCCACTCGCTATAACCGCCCCAAAGTTTTTTGCAGCCACGTGGGCGTGGATCGAACGCAAGATTTTCAAGCCGCGGCATGATGCGCGCTATCAGGTTGGTGGAGAGGTCGCCGAGTTCTCTTTCTGCGCTCGCGGTCAACGTGACCCGATACTTAGGCACGTAGTTTCCCGCTCTTGATCAGGTCCGCCTTCACCCTTTCGAGCGGAATCCGCTTTTCTTGCCGCCGGGAGCGGGAGACCAGCACATCTTCGATATCCTCCCAAAGCGCCTTGTGCTTCTTGAGATCGATAACAGCCGCTGTCTTGCGGCCTTTCTCGTCGGTGATGAACTGGATGCCCGTCATGTTTCTATCTTAGTTCGTATGATCCAGCACAATCTTCCATCCGATCGAAGTCTTCCTGAACACCAGGCTGTACACCCCGCTGACGTTGCCGCCGCCTTCCTGGTCGCGCTCCAGGTGCCAGCGGCCGATCACGTACGCATAATCTTTGCCCATCTCATGGATTTCCAGGTCGAAAAAAGTCAGCTTGCCCATCGAGGCGCGGGTCGGGTAATGCTCCTGGTAGCGCTTCTTCAGGTCCTCTACGCCGCGCGTCATTTTCTCGCCGACGAAAACAGTGTCGGAGGAGTAGCCGTCCAGAAATCCGTCGGTGTCGCCGCGATTCCACGCCGCCACCTGCTTGTCCAGCACGGCCTTTACCTGCTCCTCGACCGTCGCGGCTCCGGCGAAAACCGTAACCAAAAGAAATAGCGCCAGTAATTTCGTTATCATGACAGTGATGGTCCAGCGGGACCCAACTTTCAGCCCACCAGTTTCGCTTTCCAAGATATCCGAAATCGAATCGGCTTTGGGCGAATCGATTGTAGGTAAGGCGGAAGTGCTGCGCCTGTCCCTCGCCTGCTTGCTGGCGCGCGGTCATTTGTTGATCGAAGACGTGCCCGGCGTGGGGAAAACGACACTCGCGCAAGCCTTGGCCCGCAGCGTCCGCTCGAGTTTTCATCGTTTGCAGTTCACCTCCGACATGCTGCCGTCGGACGTGCTCGGAGTCACCATTTATAACGCGCACACCGAGGAATTCGAGTTCAAGCAGGGTCCGATCTTCACCAATTTTCTGCTGGCCGACGAAATTAATCGCGCCACGCCCAAGACGCAATCGGCGCTGCTCGAAGCCATGAATGAGCAGCAGGTGACCATCGACGGCCGCTCCTATGAGCTGCGCCAGCCCTTCATGGTGATTGCCACGCAGAACCCCGTGGAGCATCACGGAACGTACCCGCTGCCCGAATCGCAGCTCGACCGCTTCCTGATGCGCATCCGCATCGGCTATCCCGATCTGGCCGCGGAACGCGAAATCGTGCGCCAGAGCCGTGCGTCTGTCGAAGGGCGCGCCGTCATCTCGGGCGAGGAGCTGACCCACTTGCAGGACGCCGTGCAGCACGTTCAGGTGGACGAGGCGCTGGTGGATTATATGCTCGCGATCGTCGAAAAAACGCGCACCCACGACTCGCTCGCCATGGGCGTCAGCCCGCGCGGCGCGCAGGCGCTGTTTCGCGCGACCCAGGCGCTGGCCGCGGTCGAAGGCCGCGACTACGCGATTCCCGACGATGTGAAAAGAATGGTGGCGCCGGTGTTCGCGCATCGCGTGGCCATCAGCGCGCGCGCGTCCATGGCCCAACGCTCCGCCGAAGTGGCGGAGAAGATCCTCGGCGAGATTTTGACGCTGGTGGACGTTCCCCTCTAAACAAAAATGCAAACTGCAATCGTGGGCCTGCCGATGGTGGGCAAGACAAGTCTGTTTACGATCCTGACCGGCGTGCATGAAGCCGCCCGCGTCGGCTCGCTCGAAGCGCGCGTCGGCGTGACCAAGGTTCCGGACGCAAGACTCGACGCGCTGGCGAAGATTTTCGATCCGCCGAAAATCACCTTCG
>JBEKOZ010000527.1:0-4192 GCA_049521275.1 Bryobacteraceae bacterium
CCGATGGTGGATTTCGAGGCGGACGACGCACTCGCAGCGGGGGCTGCAGCGGCGGCGCGCGACTCTCGCGTGGATCACGTGATCATTTGCACGCCGGACAAAGACCTCGCCCAATGCGTGAGGGGCACGCGCGTCGTCCAGTTGAATCGCCGGACGCGCGTCACGCGCGACGAGGCGGGCGTGAAAGAAAAGTTCGGCGTCAGCCCGGCGTCAATCCCTGACTACCTCGCGCTTGTCGGCGACGCGGCCGACGGATATCCGGGCCTCCCCGGCTGGGGCGCGAAATCGACGGCGGCCGTTCTCGCCAGGTTCGTCCATCTCGAGTCGATCCCCGCGGACTCGCGCGATTGGCACGTGGACGCCGCAAGCGCGAGTTCCCTCGCCGCGACGCTTGCGCGCGATCGTGAACGGGCGATGCTGTTCCGAACCCTCGCCACGCTGCGCACCGACATCGCGCTCTTCAATGACGTGGACGAACTGCGGTGGGAGGGTCCGGCTGAGGGCTTCGACGCACTTTCGGCGCGATTCGACGCCGCAATCAATACTGCCGCTCACCCGTCGCCTGGCCGGCGGCCTTTTCGTCGACCGTGAACGTCAATCCGGTGTACTGCATCTCCTGCCACGTCTGCTCGCCCCAATGCACCGCGATCTTAGGATCGGGATTCGATGGATTGTTTTCGGAATTGTCGTAATGCGCGATCGCTTCGAGGCGCGAGCCCTTCGGCACCGCAAGAGGAGTCGTGAAGGTGTAGTACGTCTGCCAGTTGAAATCGTAATGCGGGACAGACAGGACCTGCTCCTTGCGCCCGTCCGGATAGACCACCTGATACGACCAATCCTTACCTCGCACATGAGTGTGCGGGAAGATCGCGTAAACATGGGTGTCCTGCGTGAACTCGATCGCCGAGTCCACTTCTTTGTCCGGATCACCCGGCGGCAGCGTGAACATCGGATTCATGAACGCGCTGGTGCGCATCTCCTGCTGCGGAGGCTGTTTTGCGAAAATCAGGCCTACGCTCGATGTATCTTCGGTAGCCTTTCCGTTCGCCGTGTAATGAATCTGGAACGTGAGCACGGAGCCGGCCTTGATGCGCAGCGCCGTTCCCTCCGGAAATGTCATCCCGTTGGTGCCAGGAGCCGTGGTCGCGATCAACGTCCCTGGGCCTTTGTCGCCGCCGTTCGATCCGGCAGGCGGCTTCGGAACCACGGTCGTAAACGGAGGCCGCTTCGCCGTGCCTTCGGGTTCGCGGCAGAAGACCAGGACGTGATGCACTACGCTGCGAACGCCCGGCCGCACCTCAATCGCCTGAACCCATTTATCTTCCGTGAAGTTCGTCGGGATCTTGAAATACTGATAATGGATGGTCCCCGACGCCGGAACCGCATATGGCTTCTCCATGCTGAGCACCACGTCGGGTTTACCGATTTCCCAGCCGGCGGCAAACGCCGGAACCGGCGGCAGATCCTTAAGATCCCCCTTTGGCGCGCCGTGATCCACCCAGGCTACCAGCGTTTCTTTTTCCCGATCGGTCAACCGGCGATCGTTCGAAAAGGTTCCGCGCGGCTCGGTCGCATGCCACGGCGGCATCTTGCCGGTAGCGATCTGTGCCTTGATCGACTTGGCCCACGGCCTCGCTTCCTCATAAGACATCAGGGACATCGGGGCGATATCCCCGGGCCGGTGACAGATCACGCAATTCCTGTCGAGGATGGGCGCGACGTCTTTTGTAAACGTCGGTATCTGCGCAGCGGCTGCGCCGGCAACAATCAGAATGAGGGCAAATCGAACGTTCACGTCTGGACCTCCCCGTTTCCTTCAAGTATGCCGAACTCCGGCGAGGCTGGTCAATAGCCTGATAATGAAAGGCGAGACTCTCATGACCTACCGCATAAGTGCGATCCTTGCTCTTCTCCCAGCCCTCTTCGCGGGCTCATCCAACCAGCCGCCCGGGCTGCTCAGCGACCTGGTGGACGTCAGCGGCGATTTCCACGATTACGCGAATACTTTCTTCCTCGCGGATACGCTGGCCGCGTTCGATCCGAATACCGCGACCGGCACCATTAGCTTTCGCCGCCATCAGCTTATCCCGGGGATTGCGTTCGATAACATGCGCGCGTTCCTGCGCCCCTCCGCCGGCGAAACCTTCCCCGGCCGGGAATACGCGGTGAATCCCGCGCTTCCGTTCTCCATCCAGTTTGTTTCCCCGCGCACGGTTCGCATCCGCATCAAGACCAGCACGGAATCGCGGCCGGATACACCTTCGCTGATGCTGGCCGGCGAGCCGCCGCGCGACCATTCCTGGAACTATAGCCAGGTTCCCGGCGGCCACCGCTATACCAGTGCCGCAGGATCCGTGACTATTCTGACCAATCCCTGGCATGTCGAGTTTCGAGACGCGCATGGCAAACTGCTCACGCGCACTTTTCACAGCACGGACAGCCGGCCGGTGCTCGAAGCCGTCATGCCGTTTTCCTTCGTCCGCCGGGCTTCGGATTATTCGCGCAGCGTGGCCGCGGTGTTTTCTTTGTCTGCCGGGGAGAAGCTGTTCGGCTGCGGCGAATCCTTCACGCGGCTCGATAAGCGCGGCCAGAAGGTCGTTCTGTGGAGCAACGACGCCAATGGCGTCGAAAGCGGCCGGATGTACAAACCCATTCCGTTTTTCATGAGCAATCGCGGATATGGCATGTTCGTGCACACTTCTGCGCCGGCCACGTTCGATTTCGGCGCGTCCTTCAGCCTGGCGAATACCCTGATGCTGGGCGACGACGAGTTGGACCTGTTCGTATTTCTGGGAGATCCCAAGGACATTCTCAACGAATACACGACTCTGACCGGTAAATCGCCCATGCCGCCGCTCTGGTCGTTCGGACTGTGGATGAGCCGCATCACTTACTCGACCGAAGATCAGGTACGCGAAGTCGCCGCCAAATTGCGGCAGAACCGCGTTCCGGCCGACGTGATTCATCTGGATACCGGCTGGTTCGAAACGGATTGGCGCTGCGATTACAAATTCTCAGCGACCCGCTTCAAAGATCCCGTCAAGATGATGAGCGACCTGAAGCAGGATGGCTTCCATATCTCGCTATGGCAGCTACCTTACTTCGTGCCGCTGAATCCGCTGTTCCCTGAAATCGTCGCCAAGGGGCTCGCGGTCAAGGACGGCAAGGGCAATCTGCCCTATGAAGACGCCGTGCTGGACTTCACCAATCCCGCCACGGTCGCGTGGTATCAGGACAAAATTGCAGGCTTGCTCAAAATGGGCGCGAGCGTGATCAAAGTCGATTTCGGGGAGGCGGCGCCGCTCACCGGCGTCTACGCCAACGGCCGCAGCGGCTTCTATGAACACAATCTTTATCCGCTGCGCTACAACAAGGCGGTCGCCGAAATTACCCGTCAGGTTTCAGGTGACAACATCATTTGGGCACGCAGCGCGTGGGCGGGCAGCCAGCGGTATCCGCTGCACTGGGGCGGCGATGCCGGCAACACGGATACCAGCATGGCCGCGACCCTGCGCGGCGGGCTTTCCTTCGGGATCAGCGGGTTTACATTCTGGAGCCACGACATCGGAGGCTTCACCCAGAAACCCTCAGAGGATTTGTATCGGCGATGGACTCCGTTCGGAATGCTGACCTCGCACAGCCGCTGCCACGGCGCGCCGCCGCGCGAGCCATGGGAGTACAGCGCGCAGTTCCTGGAGGATTTCCGCCGCGTCGACGAGCTGAGGTACCGGCTGATGCCCTACATCTATGCGCAGTCGAAAGACTCGAGCGAGCGCGGCCTGCCGATGGTGCGGGCGCTGTTCATCGAATACCCCGATGACGCCGGCGCATGGCTGGTGGACGACGAGTACCTCTTCGGTTCCGACATCCTGGTCGCTCCGCTGATGGAGGAGGGTTCCGCGGGCCGTGACGTGTATCTTCCCAAGGGCCAGTGGATCGATTATCAGAGTGGAAAAGTGTACGCGGGCGGCTGGCAGCGGATCGAGGCCGGCCCAATCGCCGCGGTGATCCTGGTGCGGGAAGGCGCGGTCATTCCGGAAATGAAGCCGGCGCTGTCCACATCGCGCCTCGATTGGTCGAATCTCGAGATGGTGGTGTTCGCTGCCAACGCCGGGAACGCGCGGGGCATGGTCTGCCTACCCGCGGATAACGTCCTACGCAAGCTGGAAGTCACGCGCCGCGGCACAGGGTT
>JBEKOZ010000528.1:0-4178 GCA_049521275.1 Bryobacteraceae bacterium
GCAATGCATGGAAGTGTGGGGAGGCAGCCAGCTCACCGCGCGCGGAGTCGCCTTCGGCGGGCTGGACGCGTGGGTCTACAGCAAACCTCACGGCGACGCGCAGCACGGCGGCGACGTTTATTATGCTTCCAGCTGCGCCACCGGCCGGATCGCCCGGCTCTTGCTGGCCGATGTGGCGGGTCATGGGATTTCCGTCGCCGCGACCGCGGCCGATTTGCGCACGCTGATGCGCCGGTTCGTCAATCGTCTGGATCAGACCGAGTTCGTCCGGCTGCTCAACCAGCAGTTCACGACGCTCTCGAAGGACGGCGCCTTCGCCACGGCGGTGGTCGCCACCTTCTTCGAACCCAGCCGGCGAATGACCGTATGCAACGCCGGTCATCCACGGCCGCTCCTCTACAGGGCAGCGCGGAAGCAGTGGGATTTCCTGGGCCACGGCGTCCCGGAGCAAGCGGTAATCAAGGCCGCGGCGGGGCCGAGCAATCTGCCGCTGGGACTCCTCGAAATGTCGGCGTACGATCAATTCGACATCCAACTGGAGCCGGGCGACCGCGTGCTCTCCTATACCGATGCGCTCATGGAATCGAATGACACGAGCGGCGAGATGCTGGGCGAGAAAGGCGTGTTGCAGATCCTGCGGCTGTTGGGCGACGTCGAGCCGCAAAAGCTGATCGAGAGCCTGCTCGCGGAGATTGGGGAGCGCTATCCCCTGAATCTCACCGAAGACGACGTGACCGTGCTGCTGGTCGAAGTCAACGAGCAAAAGGCGTCCTATACGATGGGGGAAAAGCTGGCGGCGCTACGCCGTTTTACCGGAACTTTTGTCCGCGCGCTCAATCCGAAGGCCGAACGCCCGCCGTTCCCGGACTTGAACCTGGCAAATCTCGGAGGCGCGATCATCCCCGCGCTCGCGCGGCGTTGGCGAGCTAAGCAAGGAGAAGAGTGAACTATGAGCCAAGAACTCTGGACGGCGGTGGACCGCTATTTTACGGATTTGCTGGTGCCTTCGGACCCCGTGCTGAATCGGGCGTTGGAGGCCAGCGCCGAGGCCGGGATGCCGGCCATCGCGGTGTCCCCCACGCAAGGCAAATTGCTGATGCTGCTGGCCGAAATTCAAGGGGCGCGGAACATTCTTGAAATCGGAACATTGGGCGGCTATAGCACCATCTGGCTGGCGCGTGGACTGACCGCTGGAGGCCGGTTGATCACGCTGGAGGCGAATGCGAAGCACGCCGAGGTTGCACGTGCCAACATCGCTCGGGCTGGACTGGAACATGCGGTCGATGTGCGTCTGGGGAGGGCGCTCGACACCCTTCCCCAACTCATCACCGAAGCGCCTTTCGACCTGATCTTCATCGATGCCGACAAGGCGGCTTACCCTGAGTATCTTTCGTGGGCCATCAAGTTATCGCGCAGCGGAAGTGTGATTGTCGCCGATAATGTGGTGCGCAACGGCGCCGTGATCGACGAATCGAGCGGCGATCCGAACGTCGAAGGGGTGCGCCGGTTTAATGAACTCCTGGCTGCTGACCGGCGGGTGAGTGCGACCGCGATTCAAATGGTGGGCAGCAAGGGCTATGACGGATTCGTCGTCGGCCGCTGCCTATAGCGACTCAAGTTCGGGTCGCAGCGCGGCTAGCGCCAGCTCAAGGGTGCGAAGCACTTGTTTGACTTCGACCATTTTTTGCGCCCTTCCCAAGGTTTCGAGCTCCATCGCGGCGTCGACAGCGGGACGCGCGCCGAAGTTCGAAACCGAACCTTTTAAGCCGTGGGCGGTGCGCTCGACCCGCCGCGCGTCGCCGGCTTCAACGGCTAAGTGCAGCTCAATCAGTGATTTAGGGTAATCTTCCAGGAACAGAATCGCGATCTCTTTTAGAAGCTCCACGTCTCCGCCCACGCGCGACAGGGCGACGGCGCGGTCGAATACGGTATCGGCCCCAGCCACTGGTCTCACTCTTTCTCTATCGGCAGGTATTCGGAAGATTATGATAGAGAAGCGTGCGTCACTCGGCTGCTGTTCCTTTTGAAGCGGAATACCTATTGCATGAACCGGAGCGGGCGGCCGACGGCACGTTGCTGGTATTGGCGTTGCACGGGTACGGGTCCAATCCCGAGGCGATGCTGCGGCTTTCGGAAATAGCGCTAGGCGGGGATGCGATTATCGCGAGTTTGCGCGGGCCAAATCAATATTATTTGAGTGAGGGTTCGCTGGGAACGCCGGCGCCCGGCAGCCAGATCGGTTACAACTGGGGCACGACGCCGCACGCGGCGATCAACATCAAACTGCATCACGCGATCGTTCGCGCGATTTCGGCGGAGTTGCGGGCGCGGTTTCAGGTTCCGGCAAAGCATGTTGTGCTGATGGGATTTTCGCAGCCGGTGGGGCTGAATTACCGCTTCATCGGGACTCATCCGGAGGAGGCGGGCGGCGTGATCGCCATGTGCGGCGGCGTGCCGAAGGATTGGGAGGCGGACAAGTACGCGCGGGTGGATGCGCCGATCCTGCATATCGCGCGCTCCGAAGATGAGTTTTTTCCCGAAGCGGTGGCGCGCGGGTTTCCGGACCGGCTGCGGGCGCACGCGCCGAATGTCGAGTTTCACATGCTGCCGGGGAAGCATCGTTTCCCATCGAAGGCGGGAGCTCTGATTCGCGAGTTTACCGAGAAAATCAAAGCTTCCTGATTATGATATTCTGTTGAGGGAAGACGTTCGGCGGAGCTTTTCCTTCCTCAGTGGTTCGGCGGCGAAGCCACCCTAGCTCAGTTGGTAGAGCGGCTGATTCGTAATCAGCAGGTCGCCGGTTCGACTCCGGCGGGTGGCTCCAGAAAAGTCCAAAGGACTTAGTGGATTGCGGCCGATTCCTCGAAATCTTCTGAAACGGCGATTTCGGCAGTGTGCCCATTGTTGTGCCCGCTCCAGACCTTTTCCATGGCTTCGAGAATGTCGTCGTCGCTCGGATGAACGTATCGCTTCGTGGTGTTCATGTCCGCGTGCCCGGCGAGAACATGAAGAGTGAACGGATCCATATACTTCGCCCAGCGAGTGATGCAAGTGTGCCGGAATGTATAAAGGACGAACGGAGCCACGTCTGGCACGCCGCATCTCAAGGACGGATAGGACACGTGGCGTGCAGGGAATCGCGCCCCACAGATTCGCTGGTTCCACCCAGCCGCTATCTCGCTCCTTGGGCTGAATCATGACCCGCCGATTCACGACTCCAGCGAGGCACAGGATCATCACAATGGCTGGATAGTCCAAAGGAACCTGCATACGTTCGGAAACGTCGCGCTCCAGAGGACGGAATGAAATCGGGAGCAACTCTTCCTAGAACCGCTGCACGGGCGGCAGCTCACTTTGTAACTCCAAAGGCGTCGCCCATTCGGTGACTGGATCGACTTCACGCGCGGGCGATTCCGAAACTAACCATCGGCGTCGCCACGCTTCGAGGATCTCAAGGCTAAGCGCAGCGGTTTCGGAGACGAGGGCATTGATCTCATCGATGTTGCCGCCGGCTGCCAACCAATCGGAAGCATCTTTGCCGCGCGGAGGCTCGATGATCCGAACTTCGCAGTTGTGCCTTAACAGACTCTCAGCAACTTGTCCGGCATGTTGCTGTCCCTTGAAGTGAAGTTTGCTGCGCTCGTCCCTGGCGGGGTCGTTGTCGGTGACGACTACGACGCGCTGTCCGCGCAAGGCCTCCGCATAGGAGTCTTTCCACTTACCCGCACCCATCGGGTTGCACGTTGAGAGGAAACCAATGGCTTCAAGAGCCAGCACGTCTTTTTCACCTTCGCAGAGGAAAACCGTTTCGCCGGCGCGCTTCGTCAATTCCGCGAGACGAAACAGTACCAGGCGGACGCCCTTGAGATTCCAGACCCATCCGCCATTCACCTTCGGCTGCCTCTGTTTGAAGCCCTTTGGTTCGTAGCGAACGGTCTGATAAAAGATCTTGCCGGCCTCGTCCGTGTAGTCGTATTCCGCCAGAATTGATGAGGGTTTCGACCCGTTACCGTTCGCGCTCCCGGACCGACCTACGATGCGTCAGCACTTCCGCAAGAGCCGTTTTGAAATCGGTTCCCGACAATTCCCGCTCAAACTGGATGAGGTCGCCGCTGCGACCGCAGGCATGGCAGGTCCAGAGGCCGGTCTGTGCATTGAGCGCAAAGGCGTCTCGCGCG
>JBEKOZ010000529.1:0-4176 GCA_049521275.1 Bryobacteraceae bacterium
ACCAAGGATTCCCGTGCCGACGTCACCGGAGCCTTGACCAACCTCCGCTGGCCTCGCGGCACCTTCACAGTGAAAGCCGCTGTTTCGGTCAAGGATGTGGTGACGTTCTTCGCCCTCCCGGTCGAACCCGCCGGCACCGCGACCTTCGACGGCAAGTTCTACGCGTCCTTCCAAAAGCCCTTCGATTTCTGGATGACCGGCCGCGCAGCCGCGCGCGGACTCGCCTACCATCAGGACCGTCTGAAGATCGACGGCGCTGAAGCGCGCGGCGACCTGAGTCTCAATCTCGAAGGACTCACCCTCCAGAACGCGACCCTCAACGCGCTCGGGGCGACCATCAACGGCCAGACGAGCCTCACCCACTGGCGCGATTTTCATGCCGAGGGCAACCTGCAAGGCTTGCGCCTCCGCGAGGCCGCTCACGTAGTCACCGACCGCGCCATCCCCTGGAACGGTACCCTCGCCGGAGGCTTTTCGCTCGACGCCGTGCTCGGCAAGCAGGTCGCGAAATTCAAGGGCAACATCGGCGTCTATCCCGCGCCCGAAGGCCCCCCCATCGAAGGCCACCTCGACGTCAACTACGATCAGGACCAGGGAACCATCGAAGTCGGCACCATATCGCATGTGCTTTCCTATCTGAAAACCTCCGCGACCCGCGTCGATTTTACCGGCGTGCTTGGAGAGACCCTCGAAATTCGCGCGCAATCTACCAATCTCGATGAGCTGCTCCCGGCGCTCGCGATGATGGATCCCGACGCGCCGAAGGAACTTCCGCTCAAGCTGAACAATGGCCGCGCCACCCTCGACGGCGAGGTCAAAGGCGGGTTCGACAATCCTCATTTCGACGGAGCGGCGACCGTAACCAACGGTATCGTGGGCGGCCACGCATTCGATAATTTCACCGCCACGCTCAATGCCGACCGCCAGAACGTGCGCCTTTTCAACTTCACCCTGTCGCGAGGCGCGACCATCCTCGGCGGACAAGCGGAAATTTCCGCCCGCAACGGATCTTTCGCCGACGCCGCCCTCGACGCGAAGTTCAACGTGCAGAACGCGCAACTGGCGGAGCTGGTAAAGGAAGCCGGCTCCAAGCTCGAAGTAACCGGCACCGCGTCGGCGACCGTGCACCTCTTCGGATCGGTGAAAAAGCCCCTCGCCGACCTCACCGCGCAAGTGGAGAAACTCGCCGCCTTCGATGAACAGCTCGATCGCGTCAGCGCGAAAATTCATTATTCCGCCGACGCCATCACGGTCTCCGGCGGCGACGCGCCCATCGGCCCCGGCCGCATCCATTTCGACGGCGCCTACGACAACAACGAAGCCATTCAATTCGCCGTCACCGCCGAAAACATCCCCGGGTCGCGTATAAGAGCCCTCGGCAAGCTGCCCATGAAGCCGGACGGGATCATCAACGCGAAACTCTCGGGCGCCGGCCGCATGGTCAAAGACGAGTTCGAACTCACCTCGATCTCGGGCGACGCCTCCGGCCGCAACATCACGCTCAACGGCGACGGCGTGGGCGATATTTCGCTTACTGCCAAGACCAGCGGCCAGGACCTGGCCGTCCACGCCGCCGCGATCGTCCGCGGCGCGAAGATCGACGCCGACGGCGTCTGGAAGCTCGCGGGCGACGACCCTGGCTCGGTCAACATCCAGGCGCAGCGCGTCGATCTAGAGACCGCGCATCGCGTCTATATGATCGGCGGAACCAATGAGCAGAAGAATGTAGTGCTCCCGTTCGAGGGGTTCGTCGACGGCCGCGCCAAGGTCGCGATCTCCTTGCGCAAGCCTCTGGATTTTCGCGCCGAAATCACGCTCGATCAGTTGCAGCTCAATGCCAGAAAGTCGCAGGCGCTCAAGCTTGGCGTCGAGCCGCAGGATGTTCAGCTCAAGAACACCAAGCCCGTCTCCTTCGTCATTACGCAGAAGGAGGTGCGCATCCAATCGGCCCAATTCGCCGCCCGCGACACCAGTCTGGAGGCCACCGGCGGCATCCCCTTCGACCCGAAATCGCCCGCCGACCTCGCCGTTCGCGGCTCCGTCAACCTGGTGATTCTCCAGTTGTACAACGCCAATCTTCTGGCCCGCGGCAACGCCACGGTCGAGGCCACGGTCAGAGGCTCGCTGCGCGACCCGCAGGTCAACGGCCGCATGGAATTGAAAAATGCGTCGCTCTATCTCGCCGATCTTCCCAACGGAATCGATAACGCCAACGGCAGCGTGGTGTTCGACCGCAATCGCGCCACCATTGAAAAGTTGTCGGCCGAAACCGGCGGCGGAAAAATCTTCATCGCCGGATTCGTCGAGCTCAGCGACGTCCTTACCTATCGTCTGCAAGCGGAGGCGCAGCAGGTCCGCGTGCGTTATCCCGAGGACGTCAGCACCACCTTCAACGCCAAGCTCGCCTTGACCGGCACCTCGGACGCCAGCACGCTTTCCGGCTCCTTTACGCTCACCCGCGCCGCCTTCAACCCGCGCTCCGATCTCGGCGGGCTCATGGCGCTCGCCGCCAAGCCCGTCCCCGCGCCAGCGACCCCCAATGAATACCTGCGCGGCATGCAATTCGACGTGCGCATCGAGAGCGGACCCGATTTTGAATTTCAAACCTCGCTCACCCGCGATGTCGAGGCCGAGGTCGATCTGCGCCTGCGCGGCTCCCCCATCCGCCCCGTGCTGCTCGGCACCGTATCGGTCAATCAGGGCGAAATTCAGGTGTTCGGCAATCGTTACACCGTCGATCGCGGCGACATCCGCTTCCTCAACCCGGTCAAAATCGAACCCACTTTCGATATGGATCTCGAAACCAAGTCCCGCAACATCGTCGTCAACATCAGCTTCTCTGGCACCTTCCAGAAATTCAACGTGAACTACAGTTCGGACCCGCCGCTTCAGCCGCGTGACATCATCGCCCTGCTCGCCGTCGGCCGCGATCCCACCTCTTTGGGCTCCACCGCCGCCGGCCAAACCGCCACCGGTTCCAGCACGGGGATGGAGGCGGGCGGGGGCATCCTCGGCGAAGCCATATCGGAGCAGTTATCGAGCCGCCTCCAGCGTTTCTTCGGCGCCAGCCGCGTGAAAATCGACCCCACGGTCACCGGCGTCGAAAATCTTCCGCAAACCCGCCTCACGCTCGAACAGCAGGTCTCGAAAGAAATCACGCTCACCTACATCACCAACCTCAACCGCACCCAGGAACAGGTGGTCCAGTTCGAGTACGACTTCAGCGCCCACTGGTCCGCCATCGCCGTCCGCCAGGACAACGGCCTCTTCGGCATCGATTTTCAATACCGGAAGCGCTTCAAATGACCATCCCGGCGCTTTACTTTGTGGCGCGCGCCCCCAGGCGTGCCGCGTCGCCACTCGTGGCGAGGCCCGGTGCCGCTTCCTACCGAGCCGCGACCACAGGGAGCGATCAGCCCCCCACCGAACCCCGGGGATTGACCGATGAATAAAAACACTCTCGACCTCTCCCCCGACGAAATGCGCGCCCTAGGCTACCGCGTAGTCGACCTGATCGCCGACCATTTCTCCCATCTGGCCGAAAAGCCAGTAGGAGCCAAAGGCGATCCCGCCGTCCTCCGCCCTCTCCTGCGCCAGCCGCCGCCCGCCCGACCCGTCCCGCCCGACGAAATCTTCGCCACACTCGCCCGCGACGTCTTCCCGAACATGATGAACGTCGGCCATCCGCGATTTTTCGCGTTCGTCCCAGTGCCCTCGAACTTCGTCAGCGTGATGGCGGACGCGCTCTCGACGGGCTTCAATGTCTTCAGCGGAACGTGGCTTGGCGGCTCCGGCTCCGTGGCCGTCGAGCTGGCAGTCGTCGACTGGCTGCGTCAATGGTGCGGCCTTCCCGAAACCGCCGGCGGAATTTTCGTCAGCGGCGGCTCCGTCGCCAACCTCACCGCCATCGTCGCCGCGCGCCACGCCAGACTCGACGACCGCATCGACCGCGCGACAGTCTACTACAGCGATCAAACCCACTCCTCGGTCGACCGCGCATTCCACGTCGCCGGTTTCCTTCCCGAACAGATTCGCAGAATTCCGTCCGACGCTGAGTTCCGCCTGCCCGTCGACGAACTCGCCCGCCGCATCCCTGAAGATCGGCAAGCCGGTCTCCGCCCCTTCGCCGTCGTCGCCAACGCCGGCACAACCAACACCGGCGCCATCGATCCTCTG
>JBEKOZ010000530.1:0-4166 GCA_049521275.1 Bryobacteraceae bacterium
CGCTACGAGTACAACGCCACCATTCGCGATCTTCTCGCTGTCGATTTCCGTCCCGCCGACGGTTTTCCGACCGACGATTTTGGCTATGGGTTCGACAACATCGGCGATGTGCTGACGCTTTCTCCCACGCTGATGGAAAAATATCTGACGGCCGCCCGGAAGATCGCCAAGCTTGCGATCGAAGGCGAGCAGCCTCCGAAGATGGCGCTGAAGGATCGGCACGGAAACAGCGGCAAGAAGCCGGGCGAGTTCACCTGGGAGCGCAAGTTTAAATGGGAAGCCGATTACGTCATCCGCGTGGAGGCGGCGACCAAGTTTCCGGGCATGCTGTATTTTTCCTTCGATGGAGGCGATCCGCAGAGCGCCAAAGCGATCCCCGGATTCGTGGCCGTGGGACGCATTCACGATTACCGAATGCACCTGTCGCCCGGCATCCATAAAATGAAGGCGTGGTTCGAGGTGAACGAAGCCGAAGCCCTCGCGCAGTATCAAAAGGAATTGGAAGACGACGCGAAGAAGCGGAAGCGCCATAACGAGCCGGAGCCCGCGCCAGGATCGATAAAGCCATTCGTGCTGACCAAGGGCGCGGTGGATTATTTCGAAGTGCTGGGTCCTTACAATCCTTCGCCGCCGCCCACCCCCGATGGGTACAAGCGGATTTTTGTCTGTGCGCAGCAAAACGACGCCTGCGTGCGCGCCGATCTGGAGAATCTGGCCACGCTCGCCTGGCGCCGGCCGGTGACTGGCGCCGAAGTGGGGAAGCTCGCGTCGTACGTCAAGATGGCGCGGGACGATGGCGATTCCTTCGAGAAAGCAATGGAAACGGGCGTCGAAGCGGTTCTGGTGTCGCCCTATTTTCTGTTCCGCACGGAGCACGATCCGGCCTCCGGCGGCGAGCATCGCATCGGAGATTACGAACTCGCCTCGCGACTCTCCTACTTCCTGTGGAGCAGCATGCCGGACGCGGAACTGTTCCGATTGGCGAAGGAAGAGAAGCTGCACGAGCCGGCGGTGCTGGCACAGCAGGTGGCGCGCATGATGAAGGATCTCAAATCCGATGCGCTGGTGGATAATTTTGGCGGACAGTGGCTGCAGACTCGCAACCTGGATCGAGTGAAGCCCGATCCCGACAAGTTCGCGGCTTTCACCCCGCAATTGCGCGACGCGATGAAGATGGAGACGGAGCTGTTTTTCTCCTACATCATGCGCGACGACCGCAGCATCCTGGAATTTTTGACGGCGAAGTACACTTTCCTGAACGAGCCTCTCGCCAAGCTCTACGGCATTCCCAATGTCAGCGGCGAGCAGTTCCGCAAGGTGGATTTGACCGGCACGCCGCGGGTGGGCGTGCTGACCCAGGGCAGCGTGCTGACGGTGTCGTCCTATCCGACGCGCACATCGCCGGTGATTCGCGGCAAGTGGATTCTTGAAAATGTGTTGAACACGCCGCCGCCTCCGCCTCCCGCGAATGTGCCCAGTTTGAAGGAATCCGAAGCCGGGTCCGCCATGAGCGTGCGGGAGTCGCTTGAAAAGCATCGCGCCGATCCCATTTGCGCGGGGTGTCATTCGCGAATGGACCCGCTCGGATTCGGGCTCGAGAATTTCGATGCGATCGGGCGCTACCGGACCGAAGACGGGAAATTCCCCATCGATTCGAGTGGCACGCTGCCGAGCGGAAAATCGTTCAAGGATGCCGAGGAACTGATCCACATTTTGCAGGACGACAAGGATGCGTTCACGCGCTGCCTGGTGGAGAAAATGCTGACCTTCGCAATCGGCCGCGGCCTGGAGCGTTACGACCGGCCGGTGGTCAACCAGATCGCGCACAATGTGGCGGCGAATCAATACAAGTTTTCGACGCTGGTGATGGAGATCGTCAACAGCGCGCCGTTCCAGATGCGGCATGCGGAAGCCGCCGCGGCGAAACAAATTGCGGCGAAAGGAAATCAAAAATGATCATTGGGAAATATTTATCGCGCCGGACGTTGCTGCGCGGCCTGGGAGTCTCCATCGCACTGCCGGTGCTCGATTCGATGCTGCCGGCGTTTGCCCCGGCGAAAAAGGCTCCGCTGCGCATGCTGTTCAACTATGTTCCGAACGGGATTGTGATGGAGGACTGGACGCCCGCGGCCGGTAGTTCCCTGGTCGATCTCCCGCGAATTTTGCAGCCCATGTCCGCGTATCGCGACAAGATGATGGTGATCAGCGGGCTGATGCAGAAAAGCGGCAACGCGAACGGCGATGGTCCGGGCGATCACGCCCGCGCGGCGGCCACGTATCTCACCGGCGTTCACGCCAAGAAGACGCAAGGCGCCGACATTTACGTCGGCACCTCGATGGACCAGGTGGCGGCCGAAAAGGTGGGCGGTGCGACGCGTTTTCCTTCCCTTGAACTGACCTGCGAGGACGGCCGGATGGTGGGCGGATGCGATTCCGGTTATAGCTGCGCTTACAGCAACAGCATTTCCTGGCGGTCGGCGACGACGCCCAATCCACCGGAGTTGAATCCGCGCGCGGCTTTCGAGCGGCTGTTCGGCGCGAGCGACGAAGATCCGGAGACGCGCAAGAAAAATCGCCGTTACGACCGCAGCATTCTGGACGGCGTGATGGAGGATACCAAGAACCTGGAGCGGGACCTGGGGCCGTCGGATCGGCGCAAGATCGACGAATACATGTCGTCGGTGCGCGAGATCGAGGCGCGCATTCAGAAGACGGAAACCGACAATAAAGAGGTTGTTCCGCAAATGGATAAGCCGGTGGCGGCGCCCGCCGATCTGAGCGATCACGCGCGCCTGATGTACGACCTGATGCGGGTGGCGTTCCAGACCGACATGACGCGTATCGCGACGTTCATGGTGACGCGCGAAGGCAGTTCCCGCACCTATCGCGAGATCGATCTTCCGGAAGCGCATCATCCGCTGACGCATCATCAGGGCAACCCGGAGATGATCGAGAAGGTCTATCGCATCAACCGTTATCACATGGAAATGTTCGCCGAGTTTATCGGCAAAATGGCGAAGACGCCGGATGGCGATGGATCGCTGCTGGACCATTCGATGATCGTTTACGGCGCGGGCCTGGCCGACGGGAACAAGCACGAGCACGTGAATCTGCCGGTGCTGATCGCGGGCGGAGCGTGCGGAACCATCAAAACGGGACGGCACCTGGAACTCGAGAAAACGCCGATCAACAATCTGTACGTTTCGATGCTGGACCGCATGGGCGTGCCGGTGGAATCGCTGGGCGATAGCACGGGTCCGTTAAGAGAGCTCACCGAAATCGGGTGAAGCGCAAAAAGCAAGATTGGCCGCCGATAAACGCAGATGAACGCGGATAAATCGCCACGTTTTCAATCGGCGTTCATCCGCGTTCATCGGCGGCCCTCAATCGGCCGAGCCCGCTGTATATGTTGAAGCGTCCGTCGCGCACGAAGCCGAGCAGGGTCATGCCGAATCGTTGCGCGGTCTGGACCGCGAGACTCGAGGGCGCGCCGACGGCGGCAACGGCTGGAATCCCCGCCATCACCGCCTTTTGAACCAGCTCAAAGCTGGCGCGTCCGCTGAGCATGAGGATGCGGCCGCCGAGCGGCAGACGGCTGTCGAGGAACGCCGCGCCGATCAGTTTGTCGACCGCATTGTGACGGCCCACGTCTTCGCGCACCATTTCCAGATTTCCGGCAGCATCGAACAAAGCCGCGCCGTGGAGTCCTCCCGTACGTTCGAAGACGGATTGCGTGGCGCGTAACTTTTCGGGAAGGCTGTGAATGACCGCGCGGCTTAGGGGGACGTACGGAAGCATGGCGCAGCCTGCGGCGTGCAGCGACTCGATGGACGCCTTTCCACAGACGCCGCAGCTCGATGTGGTGTAAAAATTTCGCGCGACGCCCGTGTCGACGCCGTCTGCGAGCGCCAGCGTGACACAATTCTCGGCGCACTCGATCCCGAGCACGTCCGCGCGCGCCTTCAAAATACCTTCGGTGAACAGGAATCCGGCGGCGAGTTCGCCGTCCTGGCCGGGCGTGCGCATGGTGATCGACAAATCGCGGCCATTGACGCGGATCTGGAGCGGTTCCTCGACGGCGAGCAGGTCGTCGGCGGGCAAAATGGAATCGCCGCCGCGGGCCTGGTGAATCGGCATCGTGACGATGTTGCGGCGCACGTCACCCT
>JBEKOZ010000531.1:0-4804 GCA_049521275.1 Bryobacteraceae bacterium
GCTCCTTTAATTGAAGTTTCACAATTTGTTCACTTCTGCCCAACTGCTTCCAAAACCGATTTTTCTCCGCGCTCGTCCTGGCGGCCCTCCCAATATTGTTCAACCACGCCCTTGCTATCCGCGAGGATCAGCGTTGGCGTCCCTCTAACTGCGAGAGAGTTAAAACTCACGTCAAGCCGTTTTGGTATGTCTACGCCAGAGAGGGGGGGTAGACCATGAGGAGGCTGGCGTTGATCCGGCCCTCTTTCTTCAACTCTGCCAGCTTTTGGTAAAAAGGCGCACTTTCCTCGCAAAAATGGCATCCATCGCGGACCGCCAGGATCAGCGTGCGGGGCGAGGAACTCCAGGCGTAATCAGGGAGCTGGGGGAGCCGGTCGCCTTTCTTCAGCGAAAGCCCGGGGCCGGGCGCGTGGGAGCGATAAAGAAGAATTCCCACGAAGATTACCCCGACGATAACGCCGATGTTCGTGGCAGTTTCCAAAATTTGCTTTATCTTGCTCGCCATGCACGCTCCAAGAGGTCTGTCTTATTGAAACGCCTGGACGGATTATATTCCGGGAGAGTCCCGAAGTCAATGTTGATTTGGCAACATTAATTGCAAAACATAAAAACGCGTGACGATCACTCAGACCCCTTAGGTAAGCAGCTTCGCGAGGCTCGCGGCCTGGTCCGAAAACCGGTTTTTAAGCGCGTATAAGCGCGCTTCCACGCGCATTTTCGGCAAGTTCTGCTCATTTAAGAGCCATTTTATGGCGGGCATTAGGCCCGCCGGCTCGACGATCGCCCCGAACTCTTCCTTCATGACGCTCCTAGCCCCGTGGTGATCCAGGCAAACCGCGGGCAGCCCCGCAGCCAGCGCTTCCAGCAGAGTCAATCCATAACTCTCATGCCGCGACGGAAATATGTACAGATCGGCCAGCGCAAAAAAGGCCCGCTTCCGCTCGCCGGTCACATAGCCGGGAAAGATCACCCTTGTTTTCTTTAACTTTGCAGCCAGCGAACGCAGCCTTTCGAGGAAACGCACGCCCTGCATGAACGCCGCATCGCCGCAGATGAATAGCCAAATAGGAGGATAATCGGAACTGCGCTCCCATTCGAGCAGCTTTTCGAGCAGCAGATCCTGCCCCTTTTCGGGCGATATGCGGCTGAGCGTGAGCAGAACCCGTGCATGATCAGGCACATTGAATTCCCGCCGCAGGGGAGCAGCGTCGCCCTGACCAACGTCCGAAACTCCCCAGGGAACGACATGAATTTTTTCCGGCGGACATTGAGGATAGCAGCGCAGCATAACCTCTTTCATCCCCTCAGATGGCATAATCAAGCCGCGCGAATAGCGGACGCTCGCTGCCTGTTTTTCCCACACCAGTTTTGAAATTTCTGGCAATACCCAGCGCAGGCGCGGGTACCATTTCACGGTAGTTTCGGGGCGAATCAGGCCGTGGAAATAAATGTCGGCCACGTAAGCCACAACATCTACGTGATAGATGGTGAAGATGTTATAGGCGCCTAGCGCCGCGAAATCAGGGCCTTCTGAAACATCGTTGGCCAGCACCGTCGTCGTTTTCGGATCGTGGCGCAGAATTTCTTGGGTCGAAGTGCGCTCGAACTCGCGGGAGAATTTGGCGTAGTCGCGCTCACTGAAGCGGACGATATCTTTCGCTTGAACTTGCGGACGGATCAGTTTGAACTCAAAAGGTTTGGTGCGCGACCATTCGTCGACCAGCAGATCGCAGATGGCTGCGCCGCCGCCTAGGGGAACGGATTCGCGGAAGCCGCCATGGGCGGCGGTGTAGAGGATCACTCCGGTAAATATTCGAGCACCAGCGCGGTGAGGTCGTCGCGGATGACGCCGCCTTCGGTGAACCGGTCGACGGCATCGAGCAGCGCCGTGTGCAAGCCGACGGCATCGAGTTTGGCGTTGTCTCGCAGGCACAGGCGGAGGCGCTCGGTATCGAAGAACTGGCCGTTGGCGTCCTCGGCTTCGGTGAGGCCGTCGCTATAAATGATTAATTTGTCGCCGGGCGCGAGCTGGGTCTGCACCATCAGAATCGGGGCCCCCTCAATCATGCCGACGGGCATACCCGAGGTGTGCAGCTTGCGGATGCGGCCGTCATCGCTCACCAAGAAGGGCGCGCAGTGGCCGGCGTTGGCGTAACTCAGGAAGCCGTTGGAATCGAGCTCGCAGTAGAAAACGGTCGCGTATTTTTCGCCGCGCGTGCGTTCGAGCAGAAAATCGTTGACGCGCAGCATCATCGGCTCGATGTTGGGCGCGCCGCCCTGCGCCATGAGAAACGCCCCTTGCAACAGGCTGGCGAGCAGCGCGGAGCTGACGCCTTTTCCCGAAACATCGGCCACCACCGCCGCCCAGGCGTTGTGGGCGAGCGGACGGACATCGAAATAATCGCCGCCGACCTGCGTGGACGGAATGCTGGAGCCGGCGGCGCGAAACCATCCTTCGTTGGGAAGCGAGGCGGGCAGCAAGCCCTGTTGAATATCGCGGGCGATCTTCAGTTCGCTTTCCATCTTCACCTTATCGCGCGTTTCTTCCAATAAACGAGCGTTTTCAAGGATCGTCGACGCTTCAATGGCGAGCGTCTGCAACAGCTCGCGATTGCCGGAGGACAGGTCGGCGGGATTCAGGCGGGAATCCAGGTAGAGCAGGCCGACGGTGTTCTCCATGGTGGAGGCAACGTGAGTCTCCTCTGACGAGCCGCTGCGAATCTGCACCAGGGGCAGGCAGACGACGCTGCGGAGCTCGAGCGCGGCGACGGACATCTCCGGGCGGATGCCCTGCTGCTCAGAGGGGTCGAAAGACATGGAGAGCAGGTCGCGGCGCGAGGCGAGCGCGCGCTGGATGACCGTGGTGGGAACCCGCAGATCGTTCGCTTCGAGAGCCTTGCCCGAGTGGTCGCGGGCTACGGAGACTTCGAGGTCGGCGGCCTTTCGCAACAGCAGGAAGCCGCGCTCGCAACCGGTGACGGCGAGCGCGGCGTCGACCACGGCGGTAAGCACTTCCTGGGTCGATAAGGAATTCTGCAAAGCCCTGGCGACTTCGACGAGCGACCGCAGCTTGACGAGGTTATTGGGACCGAGCGCGCCGGAGTGGGAGCCGGAGCCGACCTCGTCTCCCAATTTCCCGATAATGCGATTGATCTCGCCATGATCGAGCGCGAAGGTGAGCTGAAAGGAATCGCGGACGCCGAAATCGATGCGATCGGAATTGCGGAGCACGTGGCGGGCGATGCGTTCGCCGTTGATCCAGGTGCCGTGGCGGCTGCTGAGATCCTCAATGACGTAGGCTCCGTTCTCGGAGACGATGCGCGCGTGCTGGCGGGATGCGCGGTTGTCGCGCACGACCAGATTATTATCGGGCTGACGGCCGACCAGAAAGGGCAACGGCGTGAGCGGGACACGCGTGCGCTGGCCGGAGGGCGAAAGGACCAGCAGGGAAGCCGGAGGGAGTTTGGTGTGGGCTTCGGGCTCGGCGGCGGTGGACATTAGCGGGTCGCGGCAGCGCATGGCGCTGCCCCACAGGAAGGCATCAATGTGCTCCGGCGCCCGCTTCCTGGGCGCGGAGGGCGCGGCAATGGGAGCAGTAGCCGCCGATTTCGGTGCGCGTGAGCACCACTTCAAATCCGAATTGCGATTCGACTTGCTGGCGCATTTCCTGTAAAGGCTCGCCGAAATATTCCTCCACTTTGCCGCAGCGCAGGCAGATGACGTGGGCGTGTTCCTTTTTGAGGCGCGTTTCGTAGTAATGCTGATCCCCCGAGTGATGCATGAGGTCGAGCTCGTCGACGAGCCCGCCCTCCTTGAATAATTTGAGCGAGCGGTAGACGGTGACGCGGTTGAGTTTAGGGTCCTTTTCGCGGGCGAGCTGGTACAGACTTTCGGCATCGAGATGAAGGCCGGAGTGGTCGATCAGGTCAAGCAGGATGCGGCGCTGGCGAGTCAGCCGGACGCCACGCTCGCGCAGAGAATCCTGAATGCCGGGGTGGGGCATGGCTGGTTTCAGGGTAGCAAGAAGAAGTAGCCAGTAGCCAGCAGCCAGTAGCCAGAATTCGTGTCACGATAGCGATGTGCGACGTGATGATCGACGGAGCTTGGCCCGAGTCCGCCTATCGACACGCCCATGCGCGGTTTCCTGTTCAGTTTTCTNNNNCTTTTCGAGGTGAGTTACGATTAGCATTTCGATGGGGGCTTTGCGCGCTTCCAGACGGAGCCCGTACTGCTTGAAAGCGTCGAACACTGAACGGACGGACTCGACGGGGGTCGCAAGCGCGCCTTGAACCGGGACACCAACCCGATCAGGCTTTCGATGCTCGCAGAAGGAGCCGTAATTGATACGGCGCCGCCGGGCGGCGTAAAGTACCCCATCATCGGCCTTGGCTTGCCGTCCGGTCCCAGAGACTTGGGCGAGTCGTTCCCGGCTTTGACTTCAGCCAGCTTCAACCGCGCTCCGTCACTCCCGACCAACAGAGCGTAGACCCTTTGCTCCTTCATCTCGCGCCGGATTTCCAGTTTGAACCGTTCGGCCAGTAGTGACTGAAGCATCTCGGGAATTTGATCGGCGGACGCGCCCGGCGGAAGTTTGGCCCTGATCTCGAAACGCAACTTGGTCATCCAATCGGGCCCGACGATCTGGAAATCCCTTACTCGGTATGCCCCGCGGACGCAATCCAGCATTGCAATGTTTGTGTATGTCACGAACGCGCCGTCGGCGCTCATAACTACCGGACCGCCGGGGATGGGTTCGAAAGGTTTGATGGACGCCACTTCGAATCTGAACTGCTGAGCAAAGCCG
>JBEKOZ010000532.1:0-4157 GCA_049521275.1 Bryobacteraceae bacterium
CAGGATGCGGGCCGCTGTTGTTCATAGCGCTGATTGCTCTCCCGCTTTGTGCCGCCGATGTGATTCTCACCGGCCGGGTGGTGGACGAAAACGACGCACCGGTTCGCGCCGCTCGCGTGAATGTTCGCACTGTTGCGGGTACAAATTTCTGGGAAATTCAGAGCGATCCTACCGGCGCCTTTTCCATTACGCTGCCCGGACCCGGCGACTTTCTCATCAATGTTGCGTGCGAAGGATACTATGCGCTGAAGGATCGTCCAGTGCGCGTCGACGCTTCGCAGGAGCTGACCCTGGCCATCAGCAGTGTTCGCGAAGTATTTCAGTCCGAGAACGTGAGCGCGGAAACGTCGCCTGTCGACGTGGGGCAGACGCAAAACCAGGAACGCCTCACCGGCACGGAAATAAATTCGATCCCCTTTGCGAACAGCCACAGCCTGGTAAACTCGCTGGCGCTGATGCCTGAGGTGGTGCAGGACGCCGGCGGTACGCTGCATGTGAACGGATCGTCGGAAAACCAGGTCCTCTATCTCCTCAATGGGTTCGATATTACCAATCCGATTTCAGGGCAGTTTCAGACTCTTCTTGCGGTGGAAGGAATCCGTTCCGTCGACCTCTCCTCCGGCCGTAGCTCGGCCGAGTTTGGTAAGGGATCGGCAGGCGTGCTGGCCGTCAACACTGAGAATGGCACCGACAAATTGCATTACACGGCGACCGACTTTATTCCCGGGATCAACATCCAGCACGGCCCGCGCCTGGGAAGCTGGTATCCGCGATTTGGAGTCTCCGGGCCGATCGTCAAGGGACGCGCCTGGTTCTCCGATACGCTCGAACCGGAGTACATCGAAACGCTGGTGACTGGTCTTCCGAGCGGCCAAGACACCCGCACCGGATTTGCCGGCAGCAACCTGCTGCATACGCAGGTGAACCTTACGCCGTCCAACATTCTCTTCGCCGACTTTCTCGTAAACGTCAACAATGAAGGCCGCGTTGGACTGGGCCCTCTGAATCCCGTGCCGACGACATCCAATCTGCACACACACCAGTATTTCGGCAGCATCAAGGATCAAAAATATTTCGGCCACGGCGCGCTTATCGAGTTCGGCTATGCGCATGATGATTTTTTCCAGGCGCAAAGCCCGCAAGGCCAAAACCTGTATGTCATTTCTCCGCTGGGCAACAGCGGCAATTACTTTGTGAATGCCACGCAGGCCGCCTCGCGGGATCAGGGCCTGATGCAGGGTTTTCTGCCGAAGTTCCAGTTGGCAGGCTCCCATCAGTTCGAAGTGGGCGCGGATGGCGACTGGCTGGCATACAATGCCTACTTTGATCGCACAGGCTACCAGGTGCTCGGAGCCTCCGGCCAATTGCTAGCGGAAACACTGTTTCCCGCGCCGGCCAAAGTTCATGTCAGCGATGCGGAGATGTCGGCCTACCTGCTCGACGCGTGGCGCGTTTCCAAACGGCTTCAGTTCAACCTCGGCGTCAGGCAGGATTGGGACCAAAGGATCGGCGCCGTTGAATGGTCGCCGCGCGCGGCATTTTCCTGGTCGCCGTTTGATTCGGCCCGCACAAGAATATCGGGCGGATATTCGATTACTCACGATGCGGTCACGATGCAGATGCTGGGGCTGCCGCACGATCAGACGGCCGTCACGACGCTGTACAACCCGGACGGCTCGCCCACGGGACCTCCCGCGCCCACTACGTTCGCCATCGGCGACGGCTTGAGGCTTCCGCGCGCTACCAATTGGACGCTCGATGCCGCTCATCAACTGTCTCCGCACATCTTTGTGACGGCCAAGTATCTGCGGCGGCGCGGAACCGAGGAGTTCGCTTTCATCAATACCGTGGCGCCGGATTCGCCGCCTTCCCTGCTCCCGCTGCCGAGCGCGGATGCGCCCGGCATCTATCAGCTGACCAATCTGCGGCGCGACGATTACGACTCCATCGCGTTCTCTGTCCGCCAGACCTTGTCGGGGCAATACGCGTGGATGGCCTCCTACACTCACTCTCGATCGCTGTCGAACGCCGTGCTCGATCCTGACAGTCCGGAGCCGTTGCAGGTGCTGCCGAATTTCGTACCGATGCCGTGGGACGTGCCTAATCGCGTCCTTGCCTGGGGATATCTGCCTCTGCCGTGGAAGAACTGGGCGATTTCAGTGCTGGCCGATATGCGCACGGGATTTCCATTTTCGGTCCGGGATCAGACCGGGCTGATCGTCGGCGCGGTCGATTCCTATCGCTACCCGCTGAACTTTGACCTCAATATCGCGATTGAGCGCATGGTAACGCTCCGGGGTTACCGCTTCGCGCTCCGCGGCGGGATGGATAACGTGACGAATCAGGCGAATCCCACGGCGGTAAACAACGTGACCGGCGTGCCGCAGTTTATGCAGTTCCTGGGCGACGAAGGCCGGCATTTCGTGGTGCGGATTCGTTTCTTTGGGCGAGCCGAAAAAAAGTAGCATGAAGGAAGCGCGATGCTCAGATATTCGATCATGATTCTTTTCGCCGCCTCCGTTTTCGGACAGCAGGTCGAACTCGGCGCGACAGCCGGCTACGGGATCTACCACGATGGGACGATCTTTTCCTCCACCGGCACCGCCGAGGCAGGCATTCGAAACCGGTTCGCCGCCGGCATCCTGATCGGAGAAGATTTTTCAGATTACGTCTCGGGCGAATTCAACTATCTGTATCACGACGGCCATCCTTACCTTCAGGCTCCCGGAGTCAGAACCGACATTCAAGGCAATTCGGACGCGTTGACGTATAGCTTGCTGTTCCACTTCAAGAGGCGTGAGCATCGCTGGCGCCCGTTCCTCGCGGGAGGCGCCGGCGCGAAGGAGTATGTCATCGCCGGTCCAGCGCCCTATCCGCAGCCGATTCCCGAAATCGCCAGCCTCACGACGAACGATGTATGGAAGGTCGCTTTTAGCGTTGGCGGGGGCATCCAGTTTCGGCTCATCCCGAACCTGCTGCTGCGCGCCGAATTTCGAGACTATCTGACCACTTTCCCCAGACAGGAGATCGTCCCCGCTCCGCACAATACAGCGCGAGGAATTTTTGAGCAGTTCACTCCTCTGTTCGGGGTCAGCTACACTTTCTCCGTTGGGCGTCCTTAATCGTCCGATCGTCTCCGTGTCGAGCCGCGGTGCGTAGCCACAAGCAGGTTGGACTCCTTGGGGTGGTGATAGCCGATCGCGAAGCCCAGCGGCCTTACGTCCGTGGTCGACGCAAAGGCCGACTCGAGGTCGCCCTGATGCCATTTCTTGAAACGGGTAATCGGCTCGGAGTAGGTGCCATATAGCCGGACATCCCAGGTGGACGCGTCAAAAAAACGGAAAGGGATGCCGGAGTCGTCTTCGACGATCATGCGGCTCTTCAAAAGAATCGTGTCGCGCACCAGCGAGAAGTACGGGGAATGCAGGAGGTAAGAAGCGGACTTGATCAGCGTGTTCGCTTCAGGAAGGCTCGCCAGATATTTCATGGTGCCGGGCCTGCGGCGGAGGCGGTAGTCTTGCAGGTTTAACGAAAAATAATACAGCTCTCGCGCGGTCTGGTGTTGGTCAAGAAATCGAATCACCACGCCCGATGTCTCACCAGCGACCTCTTTCGAAGCCCGCTCGACAGAACCCCCTGCCGTGATCGTGACGCGCGTGACATCCACTACGGAATATCCGGACCTCGAAATCATGAAAAGCAGCGCCGGCAACACACCGCGGAGGTTCGCGCTATTGAAATCCACCTGCATGTCGTTTGTCCGGAAGAAATTCACAGTGAGGATGGCTTCCAGGCTGCGCCGCAGCGCCGAGAAATAATCGGCGTTGTAGTCCGCCAGGCCGGCCGGGACGCAGCCAACAGGTTCCAGCCCGATGAGCAAGTACTGACGGGCATTTGGAAAGAAGGTCAGAACATTGGCGGCATCCGGTCCGCTGAAAGGATAGAAAGCCAGGTCCGTGGTCAGGCTCTTGTCGAAGGTTCGTTCGCGCCAGGTGTGGATGGGGTCCAGATAGCGTGTCTGCGCGCTCGCCCAACTGACATTTGCAAGCTCCGCGTGTTTGTTCCAAGCCGCTTTCTGATCCGCCGGAAGCGGGTAGACGCTGCTGTTCATACCGGACAGAAATTGAGCCAGCGGAGCCCACTCGCCAAAAGGAGCC
>JBEKOZ010000533.1:0-4148 GCA_049521275.1 Bryobacteraceae bacterium
GGCGCCTGATTGGGCGGCGGAGCATCATCCGACTTCGGCAACGCTTCGCTGTATTGCGCAACCTCGCAGCTGGTCGCTTCGGCAAATTCCTTGCGATCGTCCGGGCTCCACCAGTCGCGCACATTGCCGTGTTCGTCGTATTTCGATCCGAGTCCGTCGAAACCATGAGTGAGCTCGTGCGCGGCCAAAACGCCGATCCCGCCGAAATTGACCGCCGGGTCGGCGGCGCTGTCAAAGAGCGGCGGCTGAATGGCGCCGGCGGGAATGGTGAGGCTATTCATCGATCGGGCATAGCGGACTTTCTGCGTCGTGGGCAGAATGTCCCATTCCTCGGGGTCCACCGGCCGGTCCAGTTTGCTCAGCAGGTAGTTGCGCTCGAACAGCGTATCGCGATGCAAGTCTGCCAGGAAGTCATGCCGGTCCACTTTCAGAGCTGAGTAATCGCGCCATTTCTGAGGGTGTCCGATTCTGTTTCGGATCGCCGCCAGTTTCCCTTCCGCGCTCCTCTTGGTCTCCTCGCTCATCCAGGGCAAGGTGTGAATCTCCTCGGCGAGGGCTTTTTCGAGCGCCTCGACCAGCCGTTCCGTGCCGGCCTTGGCCGCGGGGGAGAAGTTGCGCTTCACCCACTCCTGCGCAAAGGCATCGCCAAATGCCTGATCAGTGATTGCGGCGCATTGTTTCCAGCGAGGCGCCGGCTTCTCTTGCGACCCAACCTGGGCGCCCCAAAAGGCAAAATCTTCGTCGCGAGACTCCTTCGGCAGCGCGTCGGCTTGCTCGCTCAAGATATGCCAGCGGAAGTACGACTTCCAGGCATCAATCGGTGCAGAGGCGATCAGTTGATTGACAGCCATCAGATAATTCGGGTTGACTACATTCAGTGTGTCGATGGGCCGTGTGGTGACATGATTAAAGTAGACACTGAAGTCAAAATTGGGCGCGAGTTTTTCGAGCTCCGCCAGAGTGAGGACGTTGTAACGCTTCTCCGGATCGGCTGACTCCGCGCGCTTCGTATAAGCCTGCGCCAGCGCTTTCTCGATACCGACAACAGCCGTCTCTTCGCTTATGGCCTGCTTCAGCGTATCGCCGCTCCGCATGAACACACGTACTACATGGCCTATATATCGCTTGGCGATATAAGGCGAGTGACCGCCCCCATAGGTCTCGCGATCCAGCAACGTCACGCCTGCCGGGGAGATGCTCAGGATAGGCTTCGTCGAATCCTTCGGGTCCGGCTCGACATTCAACCTGAATAGCGGCACCGGATTCCCGGCAGCCGCTAGATCGCCGAGCAGGCTTGCGATGCCTTTGGCGTCGCTGAGAGCGGCAATGCGATCGAGTGCCGGCTTGAGGGGCTCGAGGCCCTTCTTTTGCAATGCCTCATCGTCCATGCACGCCGCAAAGAAATCACCATACTTCTTTTCAAGAGGGCTTGCGGGCTTCGCGGCGGCTTTGACCAGTTCCTGCCAAAGTCCATAAAGGTGGCGCTCCTGAAGGAGCGAGAACGAGCGCACCCAGCGCACCTGGTCACTAGGAACTGGATTGTCCTTGACCCAGTTGCCGCATGCATACTGGTAGAAGTCGGTACAGGCGTCGGCGCTCTTGTCGATCGCCGAGAAATCAAGACCCCTCGCGATCGGCGGCGGCGCTTTGGGCGCCTCGGCGCCACTCTGCGAGGCCGGTGTTGTCTGCCCCAGGGCCGCGCTTGCTAAAACGATGAAGACTAAGGCCGTACCAATACGGATCATCCAGTGCTCCCAACTTTGATCAGGACTCGGCAGATGAAGGAACTCGGCAGATGAAGGAATAGGGGAAGCGGCGCGGGGAAGCGTGCGCTTCGAGGAGATTTAGGGCAAGGCCTGCTCGGGGTCCCCTTGCCGCCGGGGGGCGGGCCGTGGCCCGTTCGCAAGAACGAGCCACGGCCAACTCCGGCCTCCTTCGAATCAGTTACTTGGTCTTCGCTTTCTTGGCCGCTGCCGCGGCCGTGGCCGCGGGAAGCGCGAAGGCGATCACCGCATCACCTAGCTCAAAACTGTTGCCTGGCTCGCCGCCAAAGCCGTAGATGACGTACTCGACGCCGTCCACCTCATAAATGGCTGCAGAGGCATTTCCGCCGGTCGCGCCGGGCACGGTCAAGGCATCGAACACCCACAGGATCTGACCCGTCGCTGCATTCGCGGCATAGAAGAGCCCGGTGCTGTCGCCGAAGAAGACCAGATCGCCTGCTACTGACACGCCCGAGTCGGGTGTAGTAGTAAGTGTCGGGATCGTCCAGGCGACCTTCCCCGTAACCGGGTTTACCGCTCCGTAAACGCCGTGAGGCACGCCGGAGAGGGCCGGGCCGAAAGTGGCTCCGCAAAACAGCTGCCCCCCGTTTCCAATGGCACCGATCGGCTCGCAGGTCCCTGCGGTCGCCGGACTATCCGTTTGTCCGATATCAACCGGACCATAATTGGCATGCGAGTAGAACAGGCCGGTTCGCGGGCTATAAGCCGCCGGCGGCCATTCCATTCCTCCGCCGGCCCATGGCGTGATCGCAACTGGTTGTGGTCCCGTCGTGGTGTATATCGGACCAGCGACCGCTCCGGCCGGAAGCGTATCGGCTTCGACCGTGTGCTCGACCAGGGATTCGATCGAGGAGATGGGTTGGGTCGGCCACGGCAGTTGGAATGCCGCGTTTGCCGGCGTCGTCGGGATCGCCTCTTCAGTGTACGGGATGAGCGGTACGCCGCTAGCCCGGTCCAGGATCCACATAAATCCCGTCTTTGAAGTGTGCTGAAGAGCCGGAACGCCATTGAAGCTGAACAGCACCGTCGGTTGCGGGCCATCAAAGTCCCACATATCGTGGTGGACATCTTGGAAAAACCACTGCAATTCCCCGCTCGTTGCGTCGAGCGCTATGATGCTGTTCGCCCATAGGTTCGTCCCCCCGCGACCGCCCGCATAAGGCCAGGGGTAGGCGTTGCCGGTGCTGAAGTACACCATGTTGAGCGTCGGATCGAAGGTCGGGGTTCCCCAAACCGACGCTCCACCGTGCTCCCAACTGGTGCCGGCCCACGTGGAGGGATCAGTGGTATAGAACCGCCACAGCAGCTTCCCCGTGGTCGGGTTGTAGGCGTCCAAATGACCGCGCGTCGCGAATTCGCCGCCCGTAGTGCCAACAATCACTTCCGGCACTGTCCCCTCACTGGCGCCGACGTACTGCGGAGCAAGGGTCATGCCAGCGCCGTGAGAGGCGGTGTCGACGACTGTTTGCCAGACTACCGCACCGGTCTTTGCATTCAGGGCCACCAATTGCCCATCGAGCCGCGCGTCGAAAACCATCCCGCCGCCTAGCGCTACTCCGCGGTTGTCACGGTTGCAGCAAACCGGGAGCGTAGAGATCGCAACCATGTCGGTTGGATGATACGCCCAGATTTGCTTGCCGGTCGTGGCGCTCACCGCAAACACATCGTCGTCGCCGGTAGTAATGTACGCCACGCCGTTGTACACGATCGGCGTCATTTCCATCGACATTTCCGGGTCGCTGATTCCGGTGTGGAAAATCCACGCTGGTTTCAGAGTGGAGACATTGGCAGGGGTGATCTGGTCGATATCCGCATATCGTGAATTATAAAGATCAGCTCCGTAGTACGGCCAGTTGACAGTCTGGGCGAACAACGGCTGGATGACGAATGCGCAACAGAGCAATGCAATAGCGCACTTCGACATCGACATCAGGAAACTAAACTGAGTTGACCTCACGGGCACTTTACTTCGCATGTATTCTCCCCTTCGTTGTGCGTTACTCGCTCGAGCGATTCGTTTGACTTAATTCCGCATCCGTGAAAACTCGAATGCGATCCGAGCATACATCATTTTTCCGGGAAGCCACTCCCTGGCAACTATTGCTGACTACTTGGTGGACACCACGAATCTGGCGCTCACTAAAATCAAGATCAAATAATCAATACGGCCTCGGCCGGAGGCGCAAGCAATGACGTGCTCCCCAGCGCGGATCGCCACAAAACAGATTAAAGGCTAAAGAGGCGCGCTGCGGCCGGTTACCAGACCCGGCAGGATTTCTCGGGGTACAGGGGCGTGCCTTTGGCGCATTGAAACGCCTTGCCGAACTCCTCGAAGTTCTGGACGGCGCCATTCACGCGCACCCG
>JBEKOZ010000534.1:0-4145 GCA_049521275.1 Bryobacteraceae bacterium
ATTTAAAAGATTCAGCTAAGTTTACTCGATCCGATGGGAGGCGCCGCGCGCATCCTTAAAAATAATCCACGTTCGAGCGAGACCCTGAGTCTGGACAAGTGCCAGATGTGTGGTGTTATCGGTAACAATCGCCTTTTGTTCACATGCATGGCTTCACTCGCCGTTATTGACTCCCTTTCTGAAGAAATCTTGGCTTGGGGAAGCGTGATCGAGCCGATCGATCTAGATACTGCATTTCTCACCGCGATGCAGACGGCATTGGCGACTACCTTAGGGATGAAAAAGGAGTGCAGGACTTTCTACGGATGTGTTGGAAATCCTAGGCAGAACGTCTAGCGAGATACCGTCAGGATCGGTGAAATACTGCTCTGGCGTGCCACCCTTGGCGCCGCGGCGCTCCTCGGTCCGTATCGTCAGAATACTTTTCCGCCCCCGAGGCCTCCACGCCAATTCAATTGCCTGGCAATCCTCGGGCTCGCTTCCCCCAGATCAAATGCGGAAACACGCGGACCGTCCCCGGTTTCCCCCAATGAGCAGATTGTTCGTTTATACAACCTTTCGTCCCGATAATGAACGCCACACTCGAGAGAACTCCGGTTATGTCGTTGACAGCACGAATAGCTCCTGAATGGAGAGGCACATGCTCCTCAGATTCCCATGCTGAACGATTTGCGTTACGCGGTCCGCACGCTCCGGCAGAGTCCTGGATTCGCCCTGACGGCGATTGTCTCGATTGCGCTAGGCATCGGCGCCAACTCCGCCATCTTCAGTCTGGCCGATGGACTCCTGCTGCGTCCGCTACCGGTCGCCGATGCATCGCGCGTGATGACTCTGCGCTCCCGCTCCCCGAGCGGCACGTTCGGTGAAATGTCCTACCCTGACTTCGCCGACATCCGGGACAAGAGCCAGTCCTTTGATGGGTTGGTTGCTTATCAGGTCGCGCCGTGCGGCATCGCCGCGGATTCCAGGGCACAATCCCAGTTGCGATTCGGATACCAGGTCAGCGGGAATTTCTTCCATGTGCTCGGCGTCGAGCCCCAACTCGGGAGGGGCTTCAAGCCCGACGAAGACAAGGCTCCCGGCCGGGACGCTGTCATCATACTCGGATACGATTACTGGAAAGGCGACTTCGCTGGAGATCCATCCGTCGTCGGTCGTCACATAAGAGTCAACGGCGTCGATTTCATGATCATCGGCGTAGCGCCGGAGTCGTTCACCGGGTTGGATCAATTCATCCGGCCTGCGTTCTTTATCCCGGCGATGATGGGCCCGGCGATTTATAGCCGCGACCTGTTGACCAGCCGCGGTGATCGTGGGTGGCAGGTCAAAGGCCGCCTCAAGCAAGGCGTCGCCGTGCTCGCCGCCGACGCCGAGGTTTCCGGACTCGCCAAGTCGCTCGAACAGGCCTACGCGTCCACCGACCGCGGATTCGGAACCGTCCTGCGTTCTGAGTTCCAGACCCGCCTGGACAAATCGCCGGGCAACACCGTGGTCCTCGGCCTGTTGTTCCCGTCCGTCATCGTGGCACTGTTGATAGCCTGCGCCAATGTCGCGAACCTGACCCTGAGCCACGGCCAATCCCGCGCGCGTGAAGTGGCTGTGCGGCTGGCCATCGGCGCGAGCCGCGCCAAGCTGATCCGCCAGCTGATGGCGGAGAGCCTGCTGATTGCGCTCGCTGGGGGCGCGCTGGGCTTGCTGATGGCCCAATTCGCGGTGGCGGCGTTTGCGAGCGCCCAGATCCCCAGCGACATCCCCATTCAAATTAGCTTTCAACTGGATCAGCGAGTGCTTTGGTTTACCGCATTTATCGCCTGCGCTTGCGCGCTGCTGTTCGGGCTTGCGCCCGCGCTTCAGTCGACCAGGACCGAACTGGTTCCCGTACTCAAAGCGGGTGAGTTAGCTCCCCATCGCCACCGGTGGTTTAGCCGCAACGCCCTGGTGACCTTGCAGATCGCCGGTTCCCTCGTGCTGCTGATCGCCGCCACCCAGATCTACCGCGGTTTTTGCTACCTGATTGCGCGCGGCCCCGGGTTCCAGACCGACCACCTGATCGTCATGAGCGTCGATCCCACTCTGATCCGCTACAAGCCGGAGCAGATGGAGCAGTTGTACAAAACCTTGAGCGAACGCTCGCGCCTGATACCCGGCATCAAGTCGTCGGCGCTCAGCTACTCGCTGCCGTTGAGCACGATGCAGCAAGAGTACGAGGAAGTTGTTCCCGAAGGCTTCCAATTGCGTGCCGGTCAAAACAGTTTGACCGTGCAAGCCAATACCGTCGATCAGTATTATTTCGAGACGTTCGGCGTGCCGATTCTGCGCGGACGCCCGTTCCTGGCCACCGACCGTGCGGAGTCACCGCGCGTCGCTGTCGTCAACGAGGCGCTCGCCCGCCGTTATTTCGGCCAGGACCCCATCGGAAAGCGTTTCCGTATACAGGGTCCAAACGGCCCGTGGGTAGAGATCGTCGGGGTTGCCGCCACCGGCAAATACAACGCAATGTTCGAACCGCCGACCGGTTTCCTGTACCTCCCGCTGACGCAGCGTCCCCAGATCCACATGACGTTGATTGCGCAGTCCGAGGGCGATCCGGCCGCGCTGGCCGTTCCTCTGCGGGAACTGGCTCATTCCATCGACCCCAATCTCCCCATCTTCGGCATCCGCACCGTCAGCGACTTTTTCGAGCAGGGCTCCGTCGCGCTGCTCCGCAGGATGGAGGAAGTCGTCGGCTCGGCCGGCCTGCTTGGACTCGCATTGGCACTCATCGGCATTTATGCAGTGGTTGCCTATCAGGTTGCGCGCCGGACCCGCGAAATCGGCATCCGCATGGCCATTGGAGCGGATTCGCGCCAAGTGATGCGCATGATACTGATGCAAGCAGGAGCGTTGGGGGTCGCTGGCGTGGGCCTTGGAGCAGTGTTGAGTGTTGCCGCGGGACGCGCACTCGCAGCCAGCGCCATCGGCGTACCTGCATTCAATTTCGCGTTGTTTAACTCGGTTACGGCAGGAGTCTTGCTGGTGACTCTGCTGGCCGCCGCGATACCCGCGCGGCGGGCGGCGCGCATCGATCCGATTCGGGCACTTCGAGAGGATTAGCATGCCGAGCCACTCTCGCGTGACACCATCGCGTTCTGTCCGCCTACGAAAACGGAGGCTCCCAGGACCAGGTTTGACAACGGAGCCAATCCCCAAGTCTGCTCCGTCACGTCTTGCTGCTGAAGCCAATCGTCTGTTTGGTGACGGGCCGAATTCCGAGGAGGACCTCTCCGACAACGAGCTGATGCGCCAGATAATTGCCATTATCGGCAACGACTCTGAGCCGACATTCGCGACTCCGTTGTCCTGCATTGCATGGGGTGGGTTGGTGCGTTAGATCCCTCGGTATCGGCGCAGCGTCTCAAGGCATCACCGAAAGCACGATGTGCGACGCCCGCCCCGGCGAGCAATACACGCGCTGCGTGGCGGGCGAGAAATCACCGGCTTTCGCCGTGTAGATGCTTGGCACGAACTTCTGCGGGTTGCGATCAATCAGTGGAAACCAGGTGGACTGCACTTGCACCATGATGCGGTGTCCTTTCAGGAAGACATGATCGTGGTCGCGCAACGGGATGGTGAACTGCGTCGGCTTGCCAGATGCCAGAGCGGCCGGATGCTCGTAGCTGGTGTTATAGCGCCCCCGGCGGACCTCCATCGCGATCGGCAGCTCATAGCCATTCAGCGACTTGCCGTATTCCCACGGAGCGGGTCCCGCCTCGGGCTTCCACGCGTCCTTAACGGCGTCTTCCGGAAATACATCGATCAGTTTCACCACGAAGTCGCTATCCGTGCCGGAGGTGGATGCGAACAGTTCCGCCACCAGTTGCCCAGTCACAGTGAGATCGCTGTCTAATGGCGCGCTGATGAAGCTGAGCACGTCTGGACGGTGATCCACAAAGCGTTGGTCGGCGACTTCCCACAGACGCCAGTCGCCACCGGGATACGTGGGCGAGATGGGTCTCTGCCGGTAGGGTACGGGATTGGCCGGGTCCGAAATGTATTGCACAAACTCCGCGCCGTTCCCGCCCGGCGCATCGAAAGACAGCGTCCCATCGGCATGAAGATATAGATTGCGAGCCTTGGCCTGCTTAGGCGGCCAGGAATCATACTGG
>JBEKOZ010000535.1:0-4142 GCA_049521275.1 Bryobacteraceae bacterium
GCTCAGGTTGCCCGACGCGACATATTCCTTGTCTTTGAACTTGAACACCAGCGGACTCGTGCCAGCCCCACTGCCGTAGGGTTCCTGCCGCTTCACCTTCAGCGTCTTCGCGTCGAGCGCCTCAATCTCATCCGTAGTCGTCGCAAACACGCTGTCCGCGCCGAACGCCAACCCCAGCACTGAGGCGTCGCCAGTCCTCCGCTCCGTCACCAGCGTGTCGTCCATGTTGATCGACCACACTCCGTTCGCCACCTCGCCGCAATTGTCGCTGGTCACCGCATAAATCTGGCTCCCCACCGAAATCAAATTGTGAGCCTTCGCATTCCCTCGAATGAACCGGAACGCCGGACCAATGTCGGTTCCCGTGTGCTGATTCAAGGTGTGAATCAATCCATCGCTCGACAACGCATAAACCACCGCCGGGATTCTCTTCGGCCTCGGCAAAGTGGGCACCGGAGCCGGCGCGCGAGGGACCTCTGGAGCTGGAGCCGGGGTCACCATCGCCGCTGGACCCGCCAGGGCCAGCCCCGCCGTCATCCCCGCCGGACAAGTTTCCGTCCCGTTCTTCACCGGAACCAGCAGCGAATCATACGGCAAATGCGTTTCCCAGAAAACCTTCCCCAGCGCATGGTCGATCGCCACCACGTTATCCGCGCTGGTGCTCACGAACAACAAATCCTTGAACCCTTTATAAGTGATCAGCCGCGACGCCACCACCGGAGCCGTCGGCGATCCGTTCAGTTTGATCTTCCACAGCGGCTGCATCGCCCCCGCCGCCACGCTCTCGACCGAAATATGCGGATCGTTCTTCACCCACCCCGACCGCTGCGCGTCCGCGCCATCCGTAAGCCAGTCTCCACCCCCGCGCCCATACTGCGCAACCGCGAAATTATGGCCGAACAAGGCCGCACACAGCGTCACTTTTGCGCACTTATGCCTCATTTAGCCTCCAATCCGAAGCAGTAGAGGATGCTATCGAAGGTTCCCAGGTAAACCCTCCCATTCGCCACCGAAAGCCCGCCAAAGTGAACAAAACTCTTGATTTGATTGCCGCTAGAGTACAATTCCTTGCCCGTTTCCGCATCCAGCGCATAAAAGACCGCGTGAGTCGAGTCATGGATGCGTTCCGGGCTATTATCGTCTAATCCCCGATCAGGATAAGCCTGTTCCGTATTCTCCCCGCTGCCGAACGCGAACACCACACCGTTGGCGATCGCCGGCGGCTCGGCCTGATCCATATCGCGCGACATCCAGGCCGGCACCAGCTTGTATTTCCCATTCTTTTCTTCGAGTTTGAACGCCACGATGGCGCCATGCAGCACCGGTCCGTAGGACACCGGAACCTTGAAATCGGAGTGCACCGGACCCCAGAACGGCGTCAGTATCCAGCGCGTGCCCCGCGCATCCTCCCAACTCGCCATCCCACCCCAAATCCCGGCGGAGGCGAAATTCACTTCTTCGTTGCAAATCAACGGCGTCCGGTCCAGCGGCGTCTGATGATCGTCCCCGCCAGCCGCTTTCGTATCAAGCAGATACACCCTGCATTCCTTGCTCGCCGCAACCATCAGCTCGCGCCCCTTATACTTAAAGATGGCGGGCGTGACCTGCATATCCAAATCGCGGCTCTGGAGCCACGCCCAGTTCCTGGGTTCGTAGTAATCCTGCAATTTCAATTCGTTACCGACAACCTTGGCCCCAATCAGCCCGTTGCCATAAGTCTGCGTAGCCGGATCGTAGCGCCCGTCCCCCGTCGGCGCCCAGGCGACCCCGTTTTCATCGATCGCCGCGCCGGTCCGGCCCCACAACCCGCCGCTTCGAGGGTTATAAGTCATCACTTTATGCGTAGGATCCTTGAGGCTGACGCTCCACATCTGGTTCGGATTCCCCGCGCACCCCTGCGCCGTGGTCGTAAAAAGCACGTCGTTCCAGATGTTTAGCGCATACGATTTACCGTACGGATAGCCGAACTGGAACGGCGGCGCGACATCCTCGCCGTCCACGACCTTCAGCGAATGAATTTCCCCGTCGCCGGCCAGTGCGTAAATGATCCCGTTTTGGATTACCGGCGTTGCTGTAAGCCCAGCAGGACAAAGGGGATCGGTCGGCCTACCCCGACGCTTCGGAGTGGGGTATTCGAAATGCTTCTTCCACAGAATCTTAGCCGTCGGCACGTCGATGGCGTAGATGTTGTCGCCGGTTCCGGCCACGATGGCAATGTTGCCGGTGATGAGCGGAGGGAACAGCGAATGCATTTCCTTCGGCTCATTATCGAGTTGCAGCTTCCAGACAATCTTTAAATTCTTGACATTATCCTTGTTGAGGATCTTTTCGTCTTTTTGCCAGGAGGTCCGCTGCGGATTGCCACCGTCGGTCAGCCAGTCGGCTCCCAGCAGAAGCAGAAAACAGAGTGTGAGCATCGCGCTTCATTCTACTATTTCGCTTTCCACTCGTGAGCGAGCCGCTTCGCTTCCGCCAGTTGTTGTGGCGTGAGATGGGCGGCGACGGAATCCCTCATTTCGAAAATCGTGTCGCGATCGCCTTCGGCGCAACGCTCCGCGGAAATTAGAAACCACATCTCCGCTTGCACCTCATCGCGCGGCACGCCTTTGCCCGCGCGATACAAAATTCCCAGGCTGGCCTCCGCGTACGCGTTCCCTTGTTCGGCCGATTTCAAGTACCAACTCGCCGCTTCCGCGTAGTCTTTTTTGAGCCCGCCGCGACCCGCTTCGTAGTTCTTGCCCAGAGTGAATTGCGCGTCAGCATCGCCACTGGCGGCGCGCTCGCGGAGAGGCGGGCGCGCAGGCTGCGCGAGCAGCAGGAGAACGAAGAAGAATGCGCTCATGCACTCTTATCTTACTCATACCGCAGCGCACTCAATGGATCCGCTCTGGACGCGCGCATGGCCGGGATATAGCAGGCTGCCGCCGCGACGCCGATCAGTACGGCGGAGACCGCCAGCAGCGTCCAGGGGTCCGTCGCCTTCACGCCGAACAGCAGCCCTTCGAGCACTCGCGCCATGGTCAACGCCGCGGCGATGCCGCACGCGAGGCCGATTAACACCGGCGCCAATCCCTGCCGCACCACCATGGTTCGCAGTTCGCCCGCGGTGGCGCCCAGCGCCAGCCTAATCCCCATCTCGCCGCGCCTCTGCGCGACGGTGTAGGACACCACTCCGAAAATTCCCAGACACGCCAGCACCAGCGCGATGCCCGCGAAGGCCAGCACCAGCGTCAGTTGAAATCTCCTTTCCGCCACCGATGCCGAGACGATGTCCTGCATCTTCTTGAACGGCGGCACGGGAAGTTCAGGGTCCAGTTGATGCACAGCCGTGCGCACGCCCGCCGCGATCGACGCTGGGTCCATGCCGGTGCGAATGACCAGCGCCGTCGAACGGTTGCCCCGATACCAATAAGGGATGTAGAGCACCTGCTGCGGCGCCTTCTGCAACCCGTTTCCACGCACGTCCCCGGCGATGCCGATTATTTCCATCATCGGCGCGTTGTCCTCGCCGAAAGAAACGCGCTTGCCGATCGGATTTTCTCCGGGCCAGATCTTCCGCGCGGTGCTCTCCCCAATAATCGCGACCCCGTGCTTCCGGTCCGACTCTTCAAACACGCGGCCCGCTTCGAGGCGAATGCCCAAGGCGTGGAAATAGTCCCCGTTCACGCTGCGCATGTCGACCAGCGGACGCTCCATCAGCGGCAAATTCGTGCCTTCCACGTTCAGCATATTGTTGTTGCCTTCCCCGCCCAGCGGCAGGACGTTGGCGACGCCCAGCGCGTTCACGCCCGGCAGAGGCCGCACCGCCTCCATCACTTTGCGCAGGAATTCGGTGCGCTTCTCGCTATCGGAATATCGCGCTCCGGCCATATACAACTCGGCGGTCATCACATGCTCGGCATCAAATCCCTTGTCGATGTGCGTGAGGCGCACGAAGCTGTTCAACAACAGGCCCGCGGCCGCAAGGCACACGGTGCTCAAGCCGACTTCAAGCGCGACCAGCACTGTGCGCACCCGCCCGCTGTGCCGGGCCTCCGTAGCACTGCGCCCGCCGGAGCGCAAGCCATCCTGAGGATTGATGCGCGACGAGCGCCACGCCGGCAGAAGCCCGAAAAACAGCGCCGAAAGCAGCGTCAAAACGC
>JBEKOZ010000536.1:0-4131 GCA_049521275.1 Bryobacteraceae bacterium
ATGGGCGCGAGCCCGATCCGGTACGCGGCACATTTCCGCAAGGCCAATCCTTTTGATTCGGCGCTGGCGCACATCGAAGCCGGGTCCGACGAATTTGCGTTCGAAAAGCAGGCGCAGGAGATCGAAGGCCGGCTCGCCGCCATGCTGGACGGGAAGGCCCTTCCGCTGGCGGCGGGATTCCGGGGCGCGCCGGTAATGCCGAAGCGCTACGTTCGCATCGCGGAGGGCGTATCGGAAGCTGAATTTGGAGATGGCGCTTGGGAACCGGCGCTCGCGGAGTGGATCCGATCGCTCGGCCGGGTCCATCGCGCGCGTTTTTTCGTGCTGCCCGGGGACGTCGTACGATACGAGATTGCGAGCGGCGGGGCTTATCGCGTCGGAGCCTGGAAGCAGGCATGGAGGGACGGCAAGCTGGAATCGTGGCGGCCGGTGAGCGAGACTCTGGTCACCGCGCCCGCGCCCCTGTTCGATGACATTACCGCTTACTCGTTCGCTGGAGTGGATTCGTTCCATCGGCAATTGTTGCAGGGGAACGGGTGGTGGCGTGCGCGCCTGGATGCGGCTACAGGGATCACAGTGGACGGAACCAACGGCGTGGCCGTGGGCGACATCGACAACGACGGCTGGGATGAAATCTACGTCTGCCAAACCGGCGGATTGCCGAATCGCTTGTATAAGAATCGCGGCGACGCTACGTTCGAGGATATTACCGAAAAGGCAGGCGTCGGCGTGCTGGATAATTGCGCGTGCGCTCTGTTTGCAGACTTCCGCAATTCGGGTCATCAGGATTTGGTGGTGCTGCGCGATACCGGACCGCTCTACTTCGTAAATCGCGGCGACGGCGTGTTCACTCACAGGCCCGACGCGTTCCGGTTCCGCACGCCGGCACAGGGCGCCTTTACGGGCATGGCGGCCGCGGATTACGATCGCGATGGCCGGCTGGACCTTTATCTGTGCACCTACGTCTACTTTCAGAGCGAAGACCAGTCGCGCTATCCGGTTCCTTATTATGATGCGCGCAATGGGCCGCCTAACTTTTTGTTTCGCAATGCCGGCGGATTTTTCGAAGACGTCACCGCAGAGAGCGGAATGAATCATAACAACGACCGCTTCAGTTTTGCGCCCGCCTGGTGCGATTTTGACGGCGACGGATGGCCGGACCTTTTCGTTGCCAACGATTTTGGCCGCAGTAATCTGTATCGGAATCGCAACGGCATTTTTCGAGACGAAGCCGCCGCGGCGGGAGTGGAAAACGTGGCACCCGGGATGAGCGCCGCGTGGTTCGATTACGACGGCGATGGCCGGCCCGACCTGTATGTCTCGAATATGTGGACGGCGGCAGGCCAGCGCGTCGTGAAAGATCCCGCATTTGTTCCGGGGCGCGGGCTGGAGACTACCTGGCACAGCCACACTAAAGGCAACTCGCTCTACCACAACGCGGGCGACGGCCGGTTCACCGAGACAGACGGCGAGGAGGGCGTTGCCATGGGCCGGTGGGCATGGAGCGCCGACGGCCTCGATTTCGACAACGACGGCTCGCCTGAGATTTTCATTACCACCGGCATGATGACCAACGCTTCGGAGAAAGATCTGAACAGTTTTTTCTGGCGGCAAGTGGTGGCGAAATCCGGCGCGGAATACGAGAACGGATGGAACGCGATCAATCAGCTGATCCGCGAGGATTACAGTTGGTGCGGACGCGAGCCCAACGTGTTTTATAAGAGGATCGGGACCCGGTTTATCGATTTTTCGGGTGTCAGCGGAATCGATTTCGCGGACGACTCGCGCGCGTTCGCGGCGACCGATATCGATGGCGACGGGAATCTCGATCTCGTGCTGAAGAGCCGGCTGGGGCCGCAGATTCGGATTCTCAGAAACAATTGCGGCTTGGGCCGCCGCTCCATCGCGCTGCGCCTTCGCGGTGTCGAATCGAATCGCGATGCGATCGGCGCGCGTATCGAAGTCAACGGGCGCGTGCAGTATGTCAGCGCCGGAAGCGGATTTCTGTCCCAGCATTCGAAACGCGTTCACTGCGGATTGGGTGAGGCGGAGCAGGCGCGGGTCACGATCACGTGGCCTTCGGGCCGGACGCAGCAATTCGCCAGTCTTCGCGCGGGCATGTGTTACGAGATCACGGAGGGATCGGACTCTGTCGACGCGGTCCCCTTCCGAAAGCGGGTGAGCATTTCAGCCGTGCCGGTCCAGGCTGTCAACCGGCCAGAGTTCGGATGTTCCTGGTTGCTTGATCCGGTACCGCTGCCCGACGCGCACAAGGGTCCGGGCTTTCTGTTATTGAGTGCGGGGAGGGAGGACGTTCCGCCGGGGCTGCCGGTCGAAGTGGTGGATGTAACTCGCGCCTCGCCTGATTTGGCGGCGCAGTATTCCATCTTCCGGCGATATTTGTTCGAACTGCGCACGGACTTGGAGTTGCCGATGCTGCTGCTGATCGACGATCGTAGCCGGGCGCACAAGTTTTACGCCGAAATACCATCGGCCGAAACGTTGCGGAAAGACCTTCAAACGTTGCTCGCCGGCGGCGGCCCGGAACTGGCGCTTCCTTTCGCCGGACAGTATTATTCGCAGCCGCGGCGAAACCATTTGAAGCTCGCGACCGCGCTGTACTGGGCGGGATATCCGGATCAGGCCATTCCGTATCTTGACGAGGTGCTGCGCCAGTCGCCCGACAATTGGAGAGCGCTGTTTGCGCTGGGGCAGATCCATTTTGAAGCGGAGCGATGGACAGCGGCAATTGAAAACTATCGCGCCGTGCTGCGCATTCGTCCCACGCACTTTGGCGCGTTGCTCGGCGCCGGGGAAGCCAGCGCCCGGCTGAACGATCCAGCGGAGGCCGAAAAGCTGTTGCGTAATGCTATGGAATCCGATCCCAAGAGCGCCGATGCGGCCAATCAGCTGGGTCTGGTGCTGGCCGGGCAAAATCGTGGCGGCGAAGCAAAAGAATGGTTCCAGCGCGCCATTTCCCTCGACCGGGAACATGCGGGTGCGATCAATAATCTGGGCGTGTTGTACGTGAAGCTGGGCCAAACGAACGACGCGATTGCCGCGTTCCGCTACGGAATCGAGGCCGTGCCGGACGACGAGACTGTCTACCTGAATCTCGGCCGTTTGTACCTCTCGTTGGGGCAGCGGGAGAAGGCGCGCGACGTGATGCAGAGCTTGTTGGCGCGCAAGCCGGGCGATCCTGTGGCGCTGCGGGCATTGAAGGAGCTGGATGCGCGCTGACTTCGACACGTTGTGATATGTTGTTCCCATCATGAGCACCACGGATTTAGGTCGCCGCTCGTTCCTCGTCGGAGCGGCGGCAGCAATTGCTCAGAGGGGCGCCCAGGCAGGCCCGCAAGCCGCGGGTCCAGCAGTGAAGCGAAGCTATGATTTGTGCCGCAACTGGAGCTTCATCCCACACGGAGACGACAGCGCGTTGCAGCCGGGCTTCGACGATTCCAAATCGGAGCGCGTTACCGTGCCCCATACCAACATTCGTCTCCCTTGGCACAGCTTCGACGATCGTGCTTACGAGTTTGTATCCATATACAGAAGACACTTCCGCGCGCCCGCGGGGTGGCGAGAGAAGCGCGTATTCGCGGACTTCGACGGCGCGATGACGGCTGCCACGGTCGCGATTAACGGACACGCGTTCCCGGAGTATCAAGGCGGCTACACGCCTTTCTCGCGGGAACTCACCGATCACCTGCGTCAGGATGCCGACAACGTGCTCGCAGTGAAGCTGGATTCAACCGAACGCGCCGACATACCGCCGTTCGGGGGCAACATCGATTACCTGACTTTCGGTGGAATTTATCGCGACGTTCGTTTGCGGGTGGTGCCAAAAACATTTATCGCCAATGTTTTTGCGCGCCCGATTCGGGTTTTGGACGCCGAGCCTGGTCTGAGCGTCCGGTGCTGGTTGGACGGCCCCGTGGCAAACGGAGCGAAGCTTGCCGTGGAACTGCGCGACGGCGACCGGATTCTCTCGACGAATTCAGCGCCCGTCGTCGGCTCTGACGGTGCATTTCACGTGGTCGCCATCGAACGGGCCGGTAAAGTCCAACTGTGGGATCTGGAACATCCCAAGCTCTACCAGGTGCTGGTCAAATTATCCAATCCGGATGGCAC
>JBEKOZ010000537.1:0-4126 GCA_049521275.1 Bryobacteraceae bacterium
AGTTCTTGGAGCCGTAGATCACGCCCGCGACGAAATATCCCGAGGCCAGTCCGGTAGTCTTGGCCCTCTCCCAGTCGGCCTCAGAAAGCCCTTCAGGCTTCGCCTTCGTTTTCAGAACCGACACTAGTTTGTTCGCATAGCCCAAGGCGCGATCCGGACTCTTGCTCATCAGACCCTCGGTGAGCGCAGCCAGCGCGTCCACGTTATCCGGCCTCCCGGCGACGATCTTCGTCATGCCTTCTATCTGCTTCGCGGGGCTGGTCTTGCCCAGCGCGGCCAGATACGCCGACGTACACACGTCCAGATACGTGCTCTTCGGATTCTGCGCCAGCAAAGTCTCTACCAGGTCCACCGTTCTCGCGGGGTCCTGCGTAGCCGTGAAGGCAAGCGCATATTCGGTGTAGGCGCTGACTTGCTTCCCGTATTCCACGCGCTGTTTCCAATTCTCTACCAGGTCCGCCTCGGACGGCTGCGGCTTGTTCACCAGCTCCTGCGCCAGTTTGAAGGTGTTGGCGCCCTCCGCCTTCACCGCGTCGGCGTCCTTGTTGGCGACGGCCTCTTTCAGCTTGGCGTAGGAATCCTCTAAGTCGTCGGCGCGTACCAGCCGCACCAAGGCAAACATTGCAATCGCGACAAACAGAGTCCGTTTCACAGTCCCTCCCGGAAATCGTACGAATTATACACCCACGGCACGGCCTATTGAAATAGAGGCTTTTCGTCGGATACGAATCGCACGAAAGAGGCGCGGGGAGAATGCGAAACAGCAGCTTCCTCCGGCGACAATACGGCGCGCCAGGGATCGGGGAAATCGGTCCGGAAAGTCGCGTCTGGGGAGACAGCCTGGGTTCGATAAATCTCCTCGCCTGCATCGGTGACGATCGTCGATACCGTGGCTACGCGTGGACCGGAACCCTCGTCCTTCGCCAGCACTTCCTTGTATGCCGAAACAGCCGCCATCTCAAGCGACGACGGCGGCCTCCCGAACGCCTCGCCCATATCGCCGGTGATCTTTTGTTGCCGGACCGACGCGAAATCCGGCAGTTTCCCAGGCGCCGAAAATCTCATCGTGCGATGCGCTCCAGGCGCGATGAAGTGCAGGCTCCATACGCCGTCCGCGACTTCTTTGGCGGAGCGGTCCGCGAACCGGACCATTACGTACACCGAATCGATCGTATAAGGGCAGGCATTCGTCCAGGTGGTCCAATAATGCGCTTCGTCCGCGCGAATCATATTGTGGACTTTGAAACACTCCGACACGTTCGGGTGCTGAGCGAGCGCGAGCGCACCGAACGTCAGGCCCAAAACTAAGTGTTTCATCTTACGAAAACCCGCCGCAATCAAGATTTGCTTTAAACAGGCAAGTATCTCACTTATCGGCGGCTAGTGTCAAAAGCCTTAGAGCGCGTCTAAGCGAACGGACTCCGCTTCACCGCGTAATCGATCGCCTCCTGGGGCACCTTGAACTCCTTCATCCCGCGATTCCCCATGTAGCCGACCTCTTTGATCCCCGCCGCGCTGGTATAGTACGCATCCACCGTCATGCGCCGCGCCCAGGCGAAAAACTTGACTCCCGGCGCGATTTCGGGCGTCCCGTTCTTGCGATACGCGATCTTGTCCAGCATCTCCGTCTTCCGCTCCGCGCTCGCCGTCAGGAAATCCGCGTGGTATTGCAGCTTCATCTCCTCATCGAGCCACGCGATCCCGCCCGTGTAAATCGCCGCCATCTCCGGATTCTGGCTCGACAGCAGATCGATAAACTCCGCCGCTCCGCCCTTCGACGCGTTGGGAACGATGATCTCGCACAGCGTTTTCAGCGTCTCGAATTCATGCTGCGTGAGCGCCTTCGGCGTGTACACACCACCCGATGCCGCGACGTCCGCCGCAGCCGCCTCATGCACGTGCTGGGCCGCTTCGAGGCTGACCGGACCCGCCATCGCCGCCGCCGCGATTCTCGCCAGAACGTCTCGTCTTGAAACGGACATGTTATACGTTCCCCTTTCGCATCTCTTCGGCCAGATACTCCGCCGTGCGCCACGCCAGCGCGACGATGGTCAGCGTCGGATTTTTATCCGGATTGGTCACGAACGGCGCGGCATCCGCCACGAACAGGTTTTTCACGTCGTTCGACTGGCAGTACTTGTTCAACGGCGCCGCCTTCGGATCGTTGCCCATCCTGATCGCGCCCACTTCATGAATAATGTCGCCGCCGGTCGAGATTTTGTCCTCCACCGGCCGGTTGCGCTTCACCACCGTGCCGCCCATGGTCTCGATCAGATCGGTGAAGGTCTTCTCCATGTGCTCCACTTGCTTGTACTCGGCGTCGGTCCATTTGAAGTGGAATTTCAACACCGGAATACCGTACTTGTCCACCACGTCCGGATCGATCTCGCAGTACGTATCCCGGTTCGGAATCATCTCGCCGCGCCCGCTGAATCCCACGTGCGTTCCGAAATCTTCGTAGATCGCTTTCTTGAGCGAATCTCCATAGCCTTCATGTTGCGCGCAGACTCCGGCGAAGCTGCCGATGCCCGGCATCCCGTATCCGCCGCCCAGTTCCACGTGGTACCCGCGCGGGAAATCGGTCTTCTTGTCCCACAGCCACCACGGCATGTAAAGATGCGCGCCGCCCATGCCGTCGCTGTCGTGACGTGGCATTCCTTCGAGCGCCGGAATGCGCGCGCCCAGGCTGAAACCCGTGTTGTCGGTCAGATATTTTCCCACCGTTCCCGACGAATTCCCGAGCCCGTTCTCATGCCCCGGCCCTTTCGAGTTCAGCAACAGGCGAGTGGACTCGCAGCAGCTCGCCGCCACCACCACCGTGCGGCACTTGACCTGTTTCTCGGTGCGGGTCTTCTTATCGATGTACGATACCGCGGTCACCTTGCCTTCCGCGTTGGTGATCAGCTCGCGCGCCATCGCGTCGGTGATCAGCGTCACCTTGCCGGTCTCCATCGCCGGGAAGACCTGCACCTGGCTCGACGAATAATTCGACGATGGAATGCAGCCGCGTCCGCACTGTCCGCAGTAATGGCAGGCCGGACGCCCGTTGGTCGTTTGCGTAATCACCGCCAGCCGATTCGGAATGCACGGTATCCCGAGCTTATCGGCAGCCTTCTTGATGAGCACTTCGTGCACGCGCGGCGGCGGGCACTTCTGGAAAACCCCATCCGGCGCGCTGCGGATTCCCTCCTTCGATCCGGTCACCCCGATGAAGCCTTCGGCCTTGTCGTAATAGGGCGCGATGTCCTCGTAGGAGATCGGCCAGTCCGTCCCGATCCCGTCGCGCGAGTACGGCTTCAGATCGTAATCGGCGTAGCGCAGCGAAATGCGCCCGTAGTGATTCGTTCGTCCGCCGACAATGCGCGAGCGGAACCAGTTGAATTTCGATCCTTCGGCGACCGTGTACGGCTCGCCCTCCAACTGCCAGCCGCCCGCCTGCGCGGAGAAAAACCCGAAGGCGCGGCCGCGTCCAAAGTAGCTGGCGCCGCCGTCTCCCGATCCTCGATGCGGCACCTGGTATGGCCACATATGCTCTTTGAAATCCTTCGCCGGATTCAGGTTCGGACCGGCCTCGAGTAGCGCCACGCTAATCCCAAGATCCGCCAGGACCTTGGTCACCGTGCCGCCACCCGCTCCGGATCCTATGATGACAACGTCGTAGACGGGGGCGCTGCGAGCAATCTGGAACATGACACGATTATATGCCCGCCGGGCAGGTGCAACCAATTTTCATTTCTCTCGTCTATACTTCTGGAGAGAGCCGCACACAGAAATGGACGAGCAACAAGAAAACAAGGGCCGATCCGCAGCCGGAGCGACCCTATCCTGGTTTCGCGACCTTTTCCTCAGTGTGCTGATCGCCATCGTAATCATTCTGTTCCTCTACCAGCCGGTGAAGGTGGAGGGGACCAGCATGTTGCCCTCGCTGAAAAACGACGAGCGGATTTTTATCAACAAGTTCGTCTACCGCTTCGGCATCTCCGATATCGGCCGCGGCGACACCGTGGTTTTCCTGTACCCTGGCGACACCAGCAAGTCGTACATCAAGCGCGTAATCGGCATTCCCGGCGATACCGTCGAAATCGATGATGGAACGGTCGTCGTCAACGGCAAGCCGCTCGACGAG
>JBEKOZ010000538.1:0-4118 GCA_049521275.1 Bryobacteraceae bacterium
TCCTCCAGCATCTTTTTCGGGTTGAGCCGAAACAAAATATTGTAAAGTTCGTCGGCGTAACCGCCGTTCAAGGTACCGGTAAGAATCAGGGTGCGTTGCGCACAGGAAGCTATAGTGCCCAGCGCGGCCCCTTGAGCCGTATCGTTGGCTAATCGTCAGCTCTCCATTAGCCAACTTATCGGCAGGAACGAATAATGGGGAGGAACGCGTCCGCGTGCCGATCAGGCAGTAGTTTGATACACGTCTCCTGCGCATTATTTCCACGAAGTGTGCGATCTTTGGCTGGTCACCAAAGGAGGTGCACACTTGTCAATGGAAGAATCGACGATCAGCGGGCCGTGTTTGGAACGACTCGCACACCATCTCAAAGCCGAGGCATACAGCCTGTCTGCAGCCCGAAAGCGCTTGACAGCGGCACGCCAGTTCCTGCTTTATTTAGGGAGGCATGGCGTCGATGTGGCTGCGGCCGCAGCCGAAGACGAGAAAGCGTTCCTGAGCCACAAACTGGACTCATACCGAAAGCGTCATGGGCGTGAGCCGAGCGATCTGAGTGGCTGGCGTTGGGGCCACACCAGCGGCATTCACATGGTTATGCGGTTGGCTCAAGGGCAGTGGCCGCCCGTGACGACGCCCGCGGGTCCACAAGATGCATTTCGTAGGAACCTCTGTGATGCTTATGCGCGGTGGCTCTCGGACACTCGCGGCCTGGCAATCACGACCATCCCAAACCGCCGAGCGGAGGCCCAACGGTTTCTCGAATCGCTCGGTGACAGGGGAGGAGATCAGGCGCTCCTTGCGCAGATCACCGTTGCCGACCTCGATCATTACCTCACGAATCGGGCTCCGCAACTCCGGAGGGTCACTCGCCAACGCCTAGTGGTGTGCATGCGTGGGTTCCTACGCTATATTCATATCGCGGGTCTGACCCAACAGGATCTCTCCGGCACGCTTATCAGTCCGCGGCGTTATGCGTTCGAGACTATCCCCCCGGCCCTACGTGCTGAGCACGTCGACGCAGTGCTGAAAGCGGCAGAGAAGGATCATACTCCCAAAGGGCTACGGGACTATGCCATTCTTCTGCTGCTCGCCACCTACGGTCTGCGAGCTGGCGAGGTCACAGCATTGCGCTTGGACGACATCGAGTGGCGCAAGGACCGACTGCGCGTTCGGCATTCGAAGACCGGCTGTGAGTCTTTCCTTCCGTTGCTCGCCCCTGTTGGCGAAGCCATTTTGGCGTACCTTCGCAATGGAAGGCCGGAAACGAAGTCGCGTCATGTGTTCCTCCGCGTCCGCGCTCCATTTCAATCGCTCCGAACCGGATCGAGTCTGTATCACATGGTCGAACACCGATTACAGAAGGCGGAAATCAAACTGGAACGCAAGCACGGCCCCCATGCGTTTCGCCACGCACGCGCAGTCGGCTTACTCAATGCGGGAGTAGCCATGAAGTCGATCGGCGATGTGCTGGGGCACCGGTCTCCAGATTCGACGGCCGTCTATCTGAAGCTTGCAACATCGGAGTTGCGGGCTGTCGGACTCGATATCCCTGTGGGGGTGAGCCGATGACGAAATGGCCCGATCTCCACGACGCGATCATTCGCCAACACCTCCGGCAAGTCCGATTGCGGCCTGCCAGTTTGCGGACATACCAGCCTATGCTGGTAGAGTTTCAACAGTTCGTAGCGGACCACTCGCCGGGGCAGTGTATTTCTCGGCCGGTCTTGGAAAAGTGGCTCCGTCATCGGTCGAGCTTTTCCGCAACTCACACAATCATGCAGCGAGTCTGGCCGATCAATCGTTTTCTCGACTGGCTCGCCGACCGCCAACTGATTGCCTCTAATCCGCTTGAGGATTTGCGAAAGGACCTGGGCACGAGGGATACGGCACAGATCATCCGGGCATTGCTTAGTTCCGACAGCGCTACGGCGTTGGAGGCCCTGAAGCCAGTCCCGGCCTTTGCCAGTTACCTTGGCTCGGTGATGCAGAATTACGTTTCCCTCAAACGGTCCTTGGGTTTCCGTTACCGCACCCAGGAGCTGCAGTTGCTTCGTCTCGACCGGTTTCTGCAGGAACGCCCCGATCTTGCCGGACGGCCGATTTCCATCATTATCGAAGCGTGGGGCAAGAGGAATCCCACCCCGCAGCACTTTCTCGAATGTGAACAAACCGGAAGAATACTCGCGAGGGCACTGCAGCGCATCGACCCAACCGTGACCGCTCCGCCAGTGGACCCGCGTTTGAGCCGTCAAGTCCGGCGAAATCAGCGCCGACCGTATATCTATTCGGAGTCGGACGTGTCCCTTCTATTGAAGACGGCGTTGTCCTTCCCCTCGCCAGAAACTCCCGGAAGGCCTCTGATGCTGTACACGATGTTGGTACTTGCCTATTGCGTGGGGCTTCGGGTCGGTGAGGTCGTGCGATTGAAGGTTGGGGATATCGATCGTGCCGACCGGACGCTCGAAATCCGCGAAACAAAATTCTTCAAGTCGCGAAGATTGCCGGTTACGAATTCGGTGATGGCAGCTTTAGATGACTATCTGAAGGCACGGCGCCGGGAAGGCGCACCTGGTGATCCATCGGCTCCACTATTCTGGCAGGAGAGAGCGGCGAGGGAATATCGTTACCCCACGATCCGCGCCCTGCTGGTCCAGGTGATTCGACGCGCGGGTTTGAAGCCTGATCCCGGTGCTGTTGGGCCGCGCATTCACGACCTTCGCCATTCATTTGTGGTGAGCCGTATACTGACTTGGTATCGCGAAGGTGTCAATCCGCAGGAACGGCTGCCGTATTTGGTGACGTACCTCGGGCACAAAGACATCCACTCAACCTTGGTTTATATCACCATCACGCAAGAGCTACTGCAGCATGCCAGCGACCGGTTCCGGTCGTTCGGAGCGCGCGCCCTCCAGGCGGATACAGGAGGAAACCTATGCAAGTGACCTCCACTTTGCCGCAACTGCTGCATGACTTCTTCCAGAATTGGCTAATCCAACAACGCGGCACTTCCTCGCATACCGTGATTTCCTACCGAGATACATGGCGGCTGTTTCTCCGCTTCGTCGCAGATCAACGCCAGCGAGCGGTTGCCAAGCTCACGGTCGAGCAGATCACAGCGAAGGAAGTCCTCGCCTTTCTGGACCATTGTGAAAAGGATAGGCAAGTGTCCATCGGTACGCGCAACTGTCGGCTGGCTGCGGTGCGAAGCTTCTTTTCTTTCGTGGCCGGTCACGAACCTTTGCTCGCGGCGCAATGCGCTGAGATCCTGCGAGTTCCGACAAAGCGGGCGCCACGCCGCTCCATACGTTCCATGGAGGTTGAGGAGATCGAGGCGATCCTGGCGCAGCCGAACCGAAACACCCCAGAGGGCCAGCGCGATCATGTACTTCTGGCCTTGCTCTACAATACCGGCGCTCGCATTCAGGAGGTGCTCGACCTATGCCCTCAGGAGATTCGATTTGAGACGCCCGCACGAGTCCGCATCGTCGGCAAGGGGCAGAAGGAGAGAGTGTGTCCTCTCTGGCCCGAAACCGTCGCTCTCCTGAAAGCGCTCCTCAAGCGCCAGCCCCGCGCCAAGCAGGACCGGATTTTCGTCAATCGCTATGGTGATCCACTTGGGGCTTCCGGAGTCCGCTACAAGCTGCGCAACTACGTGAAGGCGGCCGCCAAGCAGACATCATCTTTGAGCCTCAAGCGCGTTTCCCCACACCTGTTCCGTCACTCGACAGCGTTGTCACCTCTTGGCTTCAGGAGTCGATATCACCGTGGTCCGGGACGTTCTCGGACACGCCCATCTGGATACGACAAGCCATTACGCCCAATCCAATTTGGAGACAAAGCGTAAGGCGCTTGAAAAGGTGGCCGCTCGACCGGGCAAGCCGCCTCGCTGGAAGCGCGACCAGGATCTCCTGGTGTGGTTGGACTCGCTCTGAATCTAACCTCAGCCCCCAGGGGTAAATAATGCGAAGGTAAACGCGGATCCACTATCTCGCGAACACTGTCTCTTCAGGGTTCGAAGCTCGGGGGTCCGCGTTCCTCCCCATTATTCGTTCCTGCCGATAAGTTGGCTAATCGTCAGCTCTCCATTAGCCAACGATACGGCACAGGGGAACGGTTTGGGA
>JBEKOZ010000539.1:0-4112 GCA_049521275.1 Bryobacteraceae bacterium
GAAGGGAAATCGAAGCCGATCAGGATCCCCGTGATCGACGCGATCAGCAGAAACAGGGACACGTAGATTCCGATGGCCTGATGCGCGTCGTGGAAAACTTTAAACCAGGGCACTTTAAAGTCGGTCGCTTTCCAGTGGATGGACACGAGCTTGTCGCGCCACCACAGCGCCAGGCCGGTGGGCACCAGCAGGCAGAGCAACACCCCGGCGATGCTGACAACGATCTTGCCCGCGTCCGCGAATTTGGGCGCCCACGCGGGGTCGGGCACCAGCCGCAGATGAATCTGGTGAATGTAAGAGAGGACCAGATCGCTGTTGGATTGTCCCGCCGTACTCCCCAGCACCGTCCCGTCGTAAGGATTCAGATACGCTACGGTGCCATTTGTGAAGTGCATCACCTGGGCCAGATTCGATGCCCGCGGGAACTGCACGATCAATACACGGCTGTGAAACCGGTTCTGCGCGATCGAGACCAGATCGCTCTCGGAGAGGATCTGCCGGCCCGCGGCGACGTACCAGAGCTGCGGATGCAGCCAGTGATCGATATCTTCCTCGAGCGCCATGACGCTGCCGGTAAGGCCGAGAATCACCAGGAATATGCCCGCGGCGAGTCCCAAATAAAGGTGGACACTGAGAACAATTTTCCGCACATTCATGAGCGTCTTTTGACGATAGACGATTCAGACTGCAAAAGTGTGGAGGGAGATCGCTGCCATTTGAAGTACGCTCCTATGAGCGGGTGGGGTGTAGAGGCGGGACAAGTCGGAGATAGTCAGGCGGATTTTGGATGCGAACGAACTCCCTGGTCCTAAGTAACCCCGCCTCCTGCGACGTGTCCTGGGCGGAATTGCTTATTCCCTTGATTCTGAGCGAGATATAACATCCGCAATCAAGTCACCTGGCGAACAATTCTTCTCTCACACCGGCCCTTGACGCCGATGTGATGAAGAGTACTTCATGACGCGGTTCCCAAATCTGACGAAGCGCAGCTTTCTTCTGATGGTGGCCGTGGTCGGTCTGCTATTGGCGGTTGCGCAGGTCACGGGAGTCCATCGCACCACGATGTTTGAGGCCGTCACGGGAGGAATGATTGTCTTACTGGCCCTGTCCCAGGGCTTATCCATGCAGCGGGAGGCCGCCTATCGCGACCTGATGAAAGCGGTGCTGGAGAGTGAACGCGCGGGAAAGTTCCTGCCGAATTTTCCGGTGACATCGACCTCGCCCCGGGTGAACCGGCTAGCGACTGCGTTGAACGTGGCCGCAAGGTCGGTTCTGGATTCGCAATCCAATCTGGACCGCGCCTACTTGCAATTCGTGGAGACGATGGCGCAGGCGCTGGACGCGCGCGATCCTTACACCGCGGGCCACAGCCTGCGCGTCGCCGCCTATTCGCACACGCTGGCGGTGGCGATGGGTTTATCGGAGGAAGAGGCGGAGACCATCCGGATCGCGGCGCAGCTGCACGACATTGGCAAGATCGGGATTCCCGACGTCGTGCTGCAAAAGCCCGGCCCGCTCACGCCCGAAGAGTATGGGCTGATCAAACTGCATCCGCAGATCGGACGCAAGATTCTCGAAAAAGTAGGCCGGTTCGACCGTCTGCTGAGCGTGGTGGAGCTGCACCACGAAAATCACGATGGCACGGGCTACCCGTACGGCCTGGCGGGCAGCGGCGTGCCGATCGATGCCCGCATCGTTCACGTCGCCGATGTGTTTGACGCGATGACCACCACCCGGTCCTACCGGCGCGAGCTGCCGCTGTGGGCGGCGATCGAGGAGATCGAGAAAAACGCCGGCTTCCAGTTCGATCCGATCGTGGCGAGAACCTTCCTGCGCCTGATCGCCGAAGGGCGGATCGAGACCGGCGGTCTCGAGGTTTCGGCCGAAACTCCGCTCCAGCTGGTGCGCGAACGGGTTCCCGCGTAACTCGAAGACCAGCCCAGAGTATCCTGGTTCTTGCTTCTTTCCTCGTCCACGTACTTCATCTTCCTGGCCGCAATCTTTTTTCTCTACTGGCCGCTGTCGCGCGTCCGGTCGCTCGCGCTCGGTGTGCTGCTGTTCGCGAATTATTTTTTCTACGCCAAATGGGACATGTTCTACCTGGCGCTGATCCCCGCCGCGTCGAGCTGCGATTATGTATTCGGCCTCGGCCTGCAATATTCGCGAAATGCGATCGTCCGCCGGATCCTGGTGGGCGCCAGTCTGCTGATGAATCTCGGCATGCTCGCGTTCTTCAAATACATGCCCTTTTTTCTCGAAAACTGGAGCAAGGCGACCCACCGGCCGGTGCCGGAGTGGCACTGGACGTTGCCCGTCACATTGTCCTTCTATGTTTTTCAGGCTCTGACCTACACCATCGATCTCTACCGCCGCGATGCCAAGGGCACCAGGAGTTATCTCGCGTACCTGGCCGCGGTTTCGTTTTTTCCCACCACGCTCGCCGGTCCGATTACTCGCGTATCGACGCTTATCGATCAATTCGAGAAACCGCGCAAGCTCGATTCCGCCGACGGCGGACGCGCGCTGTTCCTCATCGGCATGGGTCTGGCGAAGAAGCTGCTGATCGCCGACTTTCTGGCCGCCAACTTTATTAATCGCGTGTTCGACTTTCCCGCGCTCTACTCCGGCTTCGAAGTGCTGATCGCGGTCTACGCCTACGCGCTTCAGATTTATTACGATTTTTCGGGCTATACCGACATCGCCATCGGCTCAGCTCTGCTGTTGGGCATCAAGCTGCCGCCGAATTTCAACATGCCGTACGCGGCCGTCAATATCGGCGACTTCTGGCGCCGCTGGCATATCACGCTGTCCAACTGGCTGCGCGATTACCTGTACTTCTCGCTGCCCGGCCTGCGTTCGAAGTGGAAAATCTTCACCTATTGGAATCTCTTCATCACCATGGTGATCGGCGGATTGTGGCACGGCGCCAGTTGGACCTTCGTGATCTGGGGCGCGATTCACGGCCTGGGATTGGCCGTTCACCGTTTCTGGCAGGTCGCGCGCGGGAACAAAAAATCGGCCGGCGCGTGGAAGATTTTCAACATTTTCGTGACCGTCCAGTTCGTCTGCTTCGCCTGGATTTTCTTCCGCGCGGTCAACTGGGAAAATGCCTACGCGATTCTTACTCGCATCGGGTCCCTCAGCTTTTCCGCCGTGAATATTTCCGCGTCGCTGGCCTTCATTATGACCCTCGCCATCCTGGCCCACTATTGCCCGAAAAAGTGGTATGACTTTAGTCTGAGCGTCTATTCGCGGGCGCCATTTTACGTACAGGCGCTGGCCCTGGCGCTGCTGGTCATCGGGTTGCAATACGTGGCGCAGACGGGCGCGACGCCATTCATTTATAACAAGTTTTGAAAAAGGTTTGCCGCCGATGAATTCTGATAAACTCCGATCCGCGTTAATCAGCGTTCATCAGCGGCCGAATTTGTTTTAAGAAAATGCCCATCAAGACGGGACTCGCGGTGCTCACCTTCATCGGGCTGATTATCCTGCCGCAGTACGTCCCCGCGCTCGCAAAATTCAAATCGTTCGACCCCAAGACCATTCCGCTGGTGGTCGATATGCCGGTAAAAGGTCCGCCCACAGAAGCCGTCGCCGAAAGCAAGAGCCCGGAGCTGCGCGCCGCGCGCCTCCAAGCCGATGTCCCGAAAAATCTGATCGATCCCACGCATGAGCTCGATCATTTTTACGCCTCGCTGCTCAAAGGCGGCACCACGCGCATCCTGCACTACGGCGATTCGCCGACCACCGGCGACCTGATCACTGCCGACGCCCGCGCGGCCTTGCAGAAACAGTTCGGCGACGCGGGCAGCGGCTTCGCCCTGATGGCGCGTCCCTGGGCCTGGTACAACCATCGCGGCGTGGAGATGGAAGGCTCCGGCTGGGGCATCGACGTCGCCGGCGCGACCGAGGTGAAGGACGGCATGCACGGACTCGGCGGCGCGAGCTTTCGCGGCTCGGCCGGCGCCACCGCGCGCTTCACCCTGAAGGCTCCGCACACTGAGGTCGAGGTCGCCTATCTCTCCAAACCCGACGGCGGCGACTTCACCGTGGAAGCGGACGGCTCGAACCTCGGCACCGTCGAAACCGCGGCCGACGCCAAGAAGCCC
>JBEKOZ010000540.1:0-5088 GCA_049521275.1 Bryobacteraceae bacterium
GACTCACCGCCGCTCCGAGGTGTGTACATTGGCGAAGGCATCTCCCTGGCGTATTACCTGAAGCTCTATCGAGCTTCGGTTAGCCAGAGCCGGGATATTCCGGCGTGGCGGGCGCGAGCAGCTCTGACGGGCGCCTTGGCGGCCTTTCCGATTGTGCTGGTGGAGATCAATCGGCTTCTCGATTTCTTGCTTCCCCCCGGTGGATTGCGCGGCCACAGTTGGGTACAGCACGAAACGGATCTCTGCGGCGCGCGCTATCTGCAGCGACGGCGCGGGATCGAAAGAGGCTGGGGACGGAAGGTACGCCAACACGGCTACCGCTTCGTGCTGACCCGAAACGAGCATGATCTCGCAGTCTTTTATGGGGATTATTATCTACCACACATGACGTATAGGCACGGTGAAACCGCCTCCACACGCAGCATCGGCGTTCTCCGGAGAGCTCTTCGCAAGGGCTTTCTCCTGCAGGTCTGGCGCAACGAACAGTGGGTTTCGGGGATTGTAGCCGATCGGGCCGAAAAACACCGCGTGTCTCTTTTAGCTGCGGGTTTGCATGCTTCCGAGCGCCAAAGGATGCAGGATGGCGCTCTTCCAGCCGCATATTATTTTCTGTTCCAATGGGCCGTAGAGAACGGCCTGCGCACCGTAGACTGGTGCGGCTCGCGGCCAAATCAGATGGATGGTGTGTTCCAGCACAAGACGCTTTGGGCCGCCGAACCTAAGCATGACCCGTGGCACCACACGGAAGTTGTGTTCTTTCTTGCGACCGCCGTTTGCGTGCCGGCGTCGATCCGCCAGCAACTCATCACGCGAGGCGCCGGCTTCATCAGTATTGGAGATTACCTTTCGTCCGTGAGAAGCACGACCTTTCCCCGGAATCCAACGCCGGGTGGCCGGGCAAATTGACGACGAATACGAGGAAGAGATTTCGCCACGAGCAGGCGCGTGATGCCGATTGCGGTTTGCTGAAGTACGCTCGTCGCATGCGCCTCCGCACTGCACGAGATTGTCCTTGACCCAAATGGTGTTCGAGGGGTTGGCCGTTAATGACCCACAACGTCCCGTTTTATGCCATGGGCGTTAGACGTCAAGTTGACGTGACGGCGACTTACCAAGAGTGATCCGAAGCACGCCGCTCCGGCAGTTTCCGAGTGGCTGACCAATCCACTAGGGCAGCAATGATGATGCGAACAAGACCCTTGCCTGAAGGAATATTGAGTTCGGCGAATGAAAAATCGTGTTGCGGCCAGCCATTCGCGTCAGGCCGCAGCCGATGTTTTCGTTGAGTAGCCGGGCGGCCATTTCGTCCGTACCGGATGCAAGAGCGGCCAATGCCCCCGTCTGACAGCCGCTGCAAGTCTGTACTGTGGTTTGTACTGGGCAGGATCCTGCTTGTCCGGCGTTTTCCGCGATGCGCCGGACCGGCTTGCTCCCAGGAAGACACAAACTGTCAACGCGGCGCGCAGGAGTGCGTGCGCCACTACGGTCCTCGCTAACGATAAACTAGGTATCCATGCTGGCTGATATTCGCTACGCTCTTCGTGGATTTCGACGCGCGCCCTTGTTCGCGCTGGTTGCGATTCTTTCTCTTGCCATCGGAATCGGCGCTAATTCAGCGATTTTCAGCGTTGTGAACGCGCTCCTGCTGCGGCCTCTTCCCTATCCCGATCCCGACCGTCTGGCGATTCTCTGGCTGCAATCTCCGGGTATCAACATCATGCAGGATTGGCCCTCGCCCGGCGAGTTTAACGATGTCCGAATCCAGAACCGGTCTTTTGAAGAGATGTCGATTTCGCAGGGCGGCGGCGCGACGCTGATCGGGCAGGACCGCCCGGAGAACGTAGAGCTACTGCTCACATCCTCCAGCTTGTTTCATCTGCTGGGAGCCAAGCCTCTTTACGGACGCCTGCTGCAGCCGGAGGACGACGTACCGGGCAAGGCTCCCGTGGCCATTCTCAGTTATTCCATTTGGCAGCGATTGTTCAGTGCCGATCCCAATGTGCTGGGACGCAGCATCACGCTGAATGGCGTCGGAGGTATCGGCAGCGGCGCGGATAAGAATCAGTTCACGGTGGCGGGTGTCCTGCCGCGCGATTTTCTGTTGAACGACGAAATTATGCCGACCGTATCCAGCACGCGCCGCATGGATATTTTCCTTCCCCTGCCGCTGGATGCCAAGGCTATCAGCCGGCGCTTCGACGAAAATTACAACCTGATGGCGCGCCTGAAGCCGGGCGTCGCCATGGCGCAGGCGCAAGCCGATGTTTCCGTGATTGCCGCCGGCATTCGAGACAAGGACAAACGCGACCGCACCTTCACTATCAGCGTCGTTCCTTTGATGGAACAAGTGGTCGGCGATGTGCGGAGGGCACTGCTCGTATTGCTGGGCTCCGTCGCCTTGGTCTTACTGATCGCATGCGCCAACGTAGCGAATTTGATGCTCTCGCGTGCGACGGGACGACAGAAAGAAGTCGCCATTCGCACCGCTCTGGGCGCGGGCTGGCAACGGCTGCTGCGCCAACTGCTCACCGAGAGCGTCCTGCTCAGTCTCGCCGGAGGAGCGGCCGGATTGTTGATCGCTCAATGGAGCCTCTACGTGGTCCGCACGGTCAATCCGGGCAACATTCCACGGCTCGATTTTATTAGCATCGACTCGCGCGTGCTCCTCTTCACCTTCGCGGTTTCGATTCTCACCGGAGTTGTCTTCGGGCTCGCGCCGGCTCTGCGTTCGGCCAAGATCGATCTGAACAGCACGCTCAAATCCGGCGGTCGAAGCACGCAAGGGGACGGAGGATTCAGCCTGTCCCGTCATCGCTTGCGCGGACTGCTTGTGGTTACCGAACTGGCATTTTCCCTGATGCTGCTAATCGGAGCAGGCCTTCTGATCCGCAGTTTCGCGCGCCTGCAAGAAGTTGCGCCGGGCTTCAATCCGGACCACGTGATTTCCATGCGGCTCGGCGCGAGCAACCGTCACTTTCAAAACGGCGACGAGGCGAACCAGTTTTTTGGCCAACTACAGCAAAAAGTTGCTGCCGTGCCAGGCGTAGTAGCTGCGGGAGCCGTGTCGTCGCTTCCGTTCACATCCTCGGTGGGATGGGGAGGCATCGACGTGGAAGGATTCACGCCCGAGCCGGGCCAGGAGATTCAGGCGGATCAACGATCGGCTTCCACGGGTTACTTCCGCACTATGGAGATTCCGCTGATCAAAGGCCGCCTTTTCACGGAATATGATATGCCCAACGCGCCCAAGGTCTGTATTATCGACCAGAAATTCGCCGAGCGCTTTTGGCCGCACGACAATCCTCTGGGCAAGCATCTGGGCGGGCCGAAGAATCGCATGGAAATCGTCGGCGTGGTGGGAATCGTGAAGGAATACGGGCTCGACATCGACCCTCGCATGGCCTTCTACCGGCCCGGCCGCGGTGGCGAATATTTTGTCGCCCGCACTTCCATCGATCCGTCCGCGGCGGCGCAGAGCATCGTTCGCGCCCTGCATGAAGCCGACCCCGCGCGTCCCGTTTATGAAGTTCGCACCATGCAGGACCGCATGGCGGATTCGATGGCCCGGCAGCGATTCTCGGCGATCATGCTGGGCGCGTTCTCCGTGTTCGCCTTGATCCTGGCCGCGATCGGCGTCTACGGCGTGATGTCGTACCTGGTCACGCAAAGCCGCCACGACATCGGCCTCCGCATCGCGCTAGGCGCGCCGCGCGGCATGATTCTGTGGCTGGTGGTTCGTCAAGGGATGGAATTGGCAGTAGCCGGAATTGCCGCCGGAATCATCGGCGCCTTAACGCTGACTCGCCTGATGGCGAGCTTGCTGTTCAATGTGAGTGCGGTCGACATCGCGACGTTTTCGACCGTCCCTCTGATTTTAGCCGCGGTGGCGTTGATCGCTACTTATGTCCCGGCGTGGCGGGCTACGCAGGTCGATCCGATGATGGTGTTGAGAGAGGAGTGATCAAGCGCTCTTTGGCAGGGCGTGGCCCCAGCCGTCCCTCCCGAGAAACGCCGTTCCGGGAATGTCGCCGATGATCCTTGACATCAGGCGAGGAAATGTCCCTGCCGCTCACATTTCCCACATGCGCGCTTGAGGGCAGATCGAGCGGGACTCACTTCCGCGAGATGGCGTTACACAACCAAATGCCGGGAGGCGATGGCGGAGGACGTAAGCCGCCCCCCCGACAACTATCGCGATACTTCTCCCTCAGCCAGAGCAGTACTCGATGCGCCTTTCGTTGTCGAGCCGACGCACAAGAAGGCCGTTTGGCAACACGCTTGTCCGTTCCACAACATTTCGCAGGACAGGGCCGGCGGCTGCGGTTAGGATTCAGGCATGCGAATACTACCGCGCAATTCTCCGTCGCTCGCGATTGTTTGTCTGGCGACGGGCACCTTATGGGCAGTTGACGATCCCTTCTTAGGCAAATGGAAGGTGAACCCGGCCAAGAGTGTGCTGATGGATGAGATGAAGGTCACGAGCCTGGGAGGGAACAAGTATTCGTTCGACTTCGGCGGCGGCTCGCCCGAAACGATTATCGCGGATGGAACCGACCAGCAGGCGAATTCCGGGACGACTATGTCCACGACGATCATAAGTCCGAACGAGTGGAGAGGCGTGCGCAAGAAAGACGGCAAAGTGCAGATCAGGGGAATCTGGACGCTCTCGAAGGACGGCAACACGCTGCACGATGATTTCACTTATTTCGCGGACGATGGGAAGACGTCTCACCTTGTTTACGTGTACGAGCGCAGGGGTACCGGCTCAGGGTTTGCGGGCGATTGGGTTAGCAAGAGCGGACAGGTGGACTCGGAGATCGAGCTCGGGATCCAACCGTACGGGAGCGGCGGCCTTTCCTTTAGCAGTCCCGGCCTGGGGTTTGATCTGAAGGTCAAGTTCGATGAAAACGATTCTCCAAGCGCCGGTCCGGATGCACCGCCTGCCGCTACATTTTCGGGTCGCCGCGTGAACCAGCACTGTGTGGAACTCACAAACAAATCTCAAACCATCCAGTTCGAGGTTTCTACAGATCTAAGAACCTTGACGATGAGCGTACGTCAGGCGGGCGAAAGCGAGCCCAAGAGCAT
>JBEKOZ010000541.1:0-4099 GCA_049521275.1 Bryobacteraceae bacterium
CACAGGGGACTTTGTGCACTCCGGTTGCACAGGGATGACAAGCCGAATTTCGTTCCAGCCTTGGTTGCCGGATCGGATGAATCAGAGATTGGCATTACCGAGCAGGGCGCGCGTTCCAACGGTGGTATGTAGAAATGGGAACCGAGTTGTACTCCAACCTACTAGTTGATAAACTAGCTCTGACGGGAGGCACTGATGACAACGGTTGGAGCTTTTGACGCTAAGACGCACCTCAACGCCTTGCTGAAGAGGGTGTCCAAAGGGGAGGTGATCAGAATCACGCTACGCGGTGTGCCGATTGCTAAGTTGGTTCCCGCTGGAACCGGGGAGCGGGAAGACCCTCGGGAGGTCGCGCGTGGGATTCGGGATGTTCGAAAGGGTGCAACGCTGGAAAAAATCTCGATAAGAGAGCTGATTAATGAAGGCCGCCGCTAAGCAGTTCGTGATCGATGCTTCCGTGACAGTTGCGTGGTGTTTTGACGACGAATCCACAACGTTTACCGAAGGGATCTTGGATCTCCTTTCCGCGGGAGCGGAAGCGGTTGCGCCGGGCATTTGGCCACTGGAGGTCGCGAATGCCGTGTTGGTTGCTGAGCGCCGCAAGCGCATTTCGGTGGCGCAGGTGACGGCATTGCTTGGTCGCATTGTGCAGCTCCCTGTCTCCGTTGAAACCATTGAGCCTGATCGCGCGTTTGGTCAAGTCCTGTCTGTCGCGCGCCAGCACCAGCTGACGGAGTACGATGCGGCTTACGTGGAACTTGCTCTGCGAAAAGGCCTTCCTTTCGCCACCCTGGACGACAAGCTACGGCGAGCTGCTCGGTCGGCCGGTATTAAGTTGGTTTCGGTCTGACTGACCGCCGATTAGAAATTACATCTTCGCACCATGCCAGTGTCGCTGCGAGCTGCAGCGCGTTGGCTGGGCGCAAACAATGACGCGGCAAAGCGTGCGAAGCGGTCCGCGGCGCTTGAGCGACTGCGTGAGCTCGAGCAGTTACTGCCCGCGCTCTCGCTACCGGAATCGGCGGCCGAAGCATACTGGATCGATCCGGGAAGAGCTGGAATTGAAGGGCGAGATGATCGGCAATAACGATCTCTGGATCCCTTCGCATGCCCTAGTGCGGGCTGACGCTGGTCACCAACAATGAGAGCGAATTTCGGCGGGTTCGCGGGCTGAAGGTTCAGAACTGGGCTGCCTGGCAGCTTGTCGAAAAGCCCCTTTGTCATAGGGCGGACACGATGTCGGTTTTTTGGAAGTCGGTCCCTTTGAAAAGGAGCGGCTCGCCAGTGAGTTTGGCAAGAGCATAGGCGAAGCAGTCACCGAAATTGAGCCCTGATGTGTGGCGCCCCTTGCCGAAGTCGTGGAAGGCCTGGCGCGCGAGATACGCCTGTTCGACCGTCACGGGTTCGATCACAATGCCAATGCGGCGGAACAGTGCGTCGCACTGTTGAGCGACCTCAATTCCGAATTGACTCTCAATGACAATCGACAGCTCGATGAAATTCCCGGCGGAGATACGGCAGCGCGGAGCGCGGCTGATGGCTTGGATATAGATTTCGGCATCCGGTTCTTCCGCCAAAATGGCGACGAGCGGCGAGGAGTCGAGGATCATTTGGGCAGGCCGTGTTCGTCGTACAGAAGCTCAGCATGATCGAGATACGGACGCTTGACGTGGCCGGCTGCGCGCTTGGCGATAGCCCGGATGTCGGCGGCGAGCGTTTCGGGGTCGTGCGTTTGGAGGCGTTCGTAGCGTTCCCGCAGAGCTTCCGTGACGACGCGGGTCATCGTTTCGCCGGTGGCCTGGGCGATGGCCTGGGCGAGACGGTGGGCTTCCGGGTCCTTAACGTTGAGGCTCATGGTGCATCTTGCCTTCTGTATCAATCTTCTACCTTTCTTCTATAATAGCCGATCTCCGGACTCACCGCAAGCGCGGTGCTCTTGGACGACTTAGTGGGCTCAGCGGTGCAAGGCTCGCACTGCAAACTTCGCGGCCGCACCACGCCGATAGCCGCCTGTCCCAAAATTGACCTGAGACGGGCTCCGGGCGGCAGATTTGGATCGGAAAAGAGCCGGGCGATCTCGCGGATTTCGTGACGCAGGGAGAGGATGCTGGGGAAGTTCAGGAGCTATTGAACGATCTCTGCTACGATCAATGACCGATCGGGAGATCCGAAGGAATTGGAGGTTGAACGTATAGCCGTTCGCTCGATTCCCTCAACTCGGGTACGCGGCAAATTAGCGATTCTGCGAAACGAAGCCAACAAGTCCTTTTGTTTGTCGCCGACTCTAGGCCAGGACCTACTCGATACCGCCGACATTGTTAGAGACACGATTTTACAACAGCTATCCCGGAAACCATGCCCATACATTTCGGCAATCCTAAGGAGCGGACCATGTTTGATCAGGACTCCTGGCATCAAGCATTGCCGTTTCTCACTCGAACTGCAAGTGTAACTGGCGCAACGCCACGATGGCGCTTTTGCTGCCGGCGTTGAACACGACGATTCGAACCATATAATCGCCGTTCGCCCCGGTCGGTATGCCCTGCCAACCACTCGAATAGGTTCCGTTACCCGTTGTCACCGGCACCTCCCCGGATAGGGGATACCAGTCCGTTCCGTCGGCGGTGTACTCCGCCTCAGCGTAGCTTCCGCTCGCCAGAACATTCGTCGCAATCGTGACCTGGAAACGCACCGAGACGGCGCTCAACATATTGATCTGATCGCGGTCGAGCTTGGCCCCGATTTCGCTCGTGCCCACAATCGCTGTGAATCCGGCCGCCCCATCATAGAAGCTGTAATCAGGTGGAGCCGCCAATGATCCCGCGGGCCCTTGTATGCCCTGTGTGCCCTGTGCCCCCGCCGGACCGGCGGGCCCCGTCGCGCCCGTGAGCCCTTGCGCCCCTTGGGCTCCGGTCGGACCTGTGGGTCCCGCAGCGCCAGGGACTCCCTGTGCACCCTGCGCCCCGGTCGGGCCTGTGGGTCCAGTCGCGCCGGGAGTTCCTTGTGTACCCTGTGCCCCCGCGGGGCCGGTCAGTCCCGTTGCGCCCTGGACTCCTTGCGGCCCTACCAGAGAGTGATAGTTGTTTCCATTGTCCGATTCCAGAATTACTCCGCTGGCGACTGACAGCGTGTACTGCCCCACTACCGGCGATGGCACAGGCAGTCCAAGATCAACTAGAGTGAGCGCAGATTGGTTCGCGTTTCCGGCCGGCGGTTGCACATTCAGCGGCCCACTGCAGTTCGTGCCCGGAGTGCCGGTGACGCACTGTCCCCAACAGGTTCCAGACAGCAGGCCCAGCATGCCGATCAATAGATAGTCCTTCATGTCGTCTCTTGAGATTTAGGGAATCACTGCGGAAGCTTCGTTGCTGTATCCGCTTTCGGAGTTTCCGTTGACGGCGGTGGTGACGTAGTAAAACGTCTGACCGTGGGTTACCTGAGTATCGGCATAAGTTGGGTTTAAGATACCGGAAGCCAGTTTTACATACGGACCGCCCGAAACAGTCCCACGATACGTGTTATAACTACTCGCACCTTGGCTGGCGGTCCATGTTAGGGTGACGGAATGGCCAGTTACGATAATCGTAGTGCCACTGAGTGTTACATTGCCCTGAATTCCCTGCGCGAAGCTGAAACTCAGGCAGCCTAAAACGATGCAGATTGTGAATAGTCGTTTCATCGCTCCACACTCCTGTGGGTGACCCTGAAGGCATTCAAGCGCTGACGCCGGTCAATGTACCGACGCGAAGCACGCGTTGGGGAAATGGCAAAAAGGTTACTAAGTCCGATTCAATTTGGTTGTGGGCCCGGCACGACGGAGGCGACTCGAGAGAATCGCCCGGCGGAGTGTCATGTACTTAGCGGTGGATCATGAGTTTTGCTGTAATGTATCTAGGTGAACGTGATTCACAGTTAGTTACTCAACGAAATCCATCCTATCGGCGTTAAAGTTGGTTAGTCTGTTCACAAAAGCTCACTGTCGCAACTATCGGTCGATATAGGTCTAGGAACAGGCCTTGATCGAGCGCGATAACTCTGGATGCGCGATAGCGAACGCTCGACGATACGCGGAGAGTTGACGGGAAAAGGCGTTTGCGCT
>JBEKOZ010000542.1:0-4097 GCA_049521275.1 Bryobacteraceae bacterium
CCCTTCACGAGAGTTTTAAAATAGCGTCATTTTAAGATTACACAATGAGGAAAGAATGAGAAACGTTTTTATAATTACGGCCGCTTTGGCGGCCAGCATGACGGCGGCGGATCGCGTGAAGATCGAGGACGGCACTCTCGAAGGGGCCGTGAACGCCGACTCGTCCGTTCGAATTTTTCGAGGCGTGCCGTTCGCGGCGCCACCGGTGGGGAACTTGCGCTGGCTGGCTCCGCAGCCGGTCGAGCGCTGGAAGGGCGTACGCAAAGCGGACGAATTCGGAGGCTATTGCGTGCAGGGCAAGGTTTTCGGGGACATTCTTCCGCGCGCCAAGGAGATGAGCGAGGATTGCCTCTACCTGACGGTCTGGGCTCCGGCTAAACCCGCGGCGGCGCGGCTGCCGGTGTATGTGTGGTTTTACGGAGGCGGCTTCGCGGCGGGCTCCGGCGACGAGCCCCGCTATGACGGCGAGAGCTTTGCGAAGAAGGGGATCGTCGTCGTCAATGTGAACTACAGGCTGGGAATTTTTGGCTTCTTTTCGCATCCGGAGTTGAGCAAGGAATCCGGGCACATGGCCTCGGGGAATTACGGCCTGCTCGATCAGGTGGCGGCGTTGCAATGGGTGCGCAAGAATATTCAGGCGTTCGGCGGCGATCCGAACCGGGTGACCATCGGCGGAGAATCGGCGGGGTCTTTGTCGGTGAGCGCGCTGATGGCCTCGCCGCTCTCGCGCGACTTGTTCCAGCAGGCGGTGGGGGAGAGCGGAGCGTTCTTTGGGACGGTCGGCGGACGGGGCTCGATCGCTCTCGCCGATAGCGAAAAGGAGGGAACGAAGTTCGCGACGTCCATCGGAGCCAAGTCTCTTGCGGAGCTGCGCGCGAAATCCTCGGCCGAGCTGCTCAAGGCCGGAGGGCAATTCTGGCCCAATGTGGACGGGTACTTTCTGCCTACCGATGTTCAGTCCATCTTTGCGCAAGGCAAGCAAAGCCAGGTCCCGCTGCTGGCGGGGTGGAATGCGGATGAAGTTCGCATGATGGTGATGATGACGAAAGAAAAACCGAATGCCAAGACTTTTCCGGATCGCGTGCGCCAGCAGTTCAAAGACAATGCCGACGGCGCTTTGAAAGTTTATGGGGCTTCGACGGACGAGGAGGCGCTTCGATCCGCGGGCGATCTGGCGAGCGATAGCTTCATTGTGTTCGGGACCTGGAAATGGCTCGACATGCAGGCCCGGACGGGGAAGCCGGTGTACCGCTATGAGTTCGATCGTACGGTACCCATCCCTGAAGCGATGAAGAGCATGGCTCCCGGCTTGAAGAGCTTCGGTTCGGCGCACGCGGCGGAGCTGGAGTATGTGTTCGTGACGCTGCCATCCAAGAAGGCGGACTGGCAGCCTGACGATCAAAAGGTTGCGGAGCAGATGAACGAATACTGGGCCAATTTCATCAAGACGGGTGATCCGAACGGCCCGGGCCTGGCCAAGTGGCCGAATTTTACGAAGACGCGCGAGGTGATGCACCTCGATACGGAGAGCAAAGCGCTTCCGGAGGCGCATCGGGACCGCTACGAATTCCTGGATTCCATTCAAACGCCCGCAGGTTCGAAGTAACCTTATGCGCTGCCCGCGGTATTCACCTAGGTGAGAACCTTTTTCGGAACATTTCTTCAGGACGTGCGCTACGGATTGCGGACCCTGGCGCAAAACCCGGGCTTCACGATCGTCGCGATGCTGACGCTCGCGCTGGGTATCGGCGCCAACACAACGATTTTCAGCGTGATCAATAACACGCTGCTGAAGCCGCTTCCCTTCCCCGATCCGGACCGGCTGGTGCTGGTGTGGGAGACGTTCGGCAAGGGTGAGGACAATTGGAATATCGTCTCCGCGCCGAACTTCTGGGATTTTGAGCGGGAGAGCCACTCGTTTGAGAGCATGGCGATCTTCGATTCCGCCGGACGCGGCTACAATCTTTCAACCACGGGAAACAAGCAGGACGCGGAGCAGGTATCGGGGCTGCGCGTATCCGCGGGCTTCTTTTCGGTATTGGGCGTGAAGCCCTTGCTCGGCCGCACTTTCCTGCCTGAAGAGGAGACTCTGGGGAGGGATCACGAGGTCGTCCTCAGCTACGGATTGTGGAAAGCGCGCTACGGCGGCGATCCGTCGCTGGTCGGGCGGACTATCCGCGTCGACGGTGACGACTTCACGGTGGTCGGCGTGATGCGGCAAGAATTCGAGTGGCAATTCTGGAGCGGACAGCGCAAATTGTGGGTGCCGGTCGGCTATACCAAGACGGATTTCGGCCGCGACGACAACAGCTTTCTGGCGATCGCCCGACTGAAGCCGGGTGTGAGCCTGGCGCAGGCCGCGGCGGAGATGGAGGCGATTGGCAGCCATGTTCAACAGCAGTATCCCAAGGAAGACGCGAACATGGGCGCGACCGTGTCGCCCTTGAGCGACTTCGCCATTGGGGGGCTCCGCAGGACGATGTTCGCCCTGTTTGCAGCCGTGGCGTTCGTGCTGTTAATTGCCTGCGTGAACGTGGCGAACCTGCTGCTGGCGCGTGGCGCGGCGCGGCAGAAAGAGTTCGCGATCCGGCGCGCGCTGGGAGCGGCGGGTTGGCGAATCGCGCGCCAGTTGCTTACCGAGAGCGTTCTGCTCGCGCTCGCGGGCGGCGTGGCGGGGCTGGTGCTGGCGGCGTGGAGCAACCGTCTGCTGTTTTACGCGTTCAAGCTGGATGCCTTGTATCTGCCGATGCGGCCCGTCGAGTCGATTCCGCTGGATGGCCGGGTGTTCGGGTTCGCGCTGCTGATTTCCGCTCTGACCGGCGTGCTGTTCGGCATCGCGCCGGCGTTGAGCGCGCTGCGCCAGGGAGTGAATGAGCCACTCAAAGAAGGCGGACGCTCGGTGAGCAGCGGCGGGAACCGTCTGCGCCACGCGCTGGTGGCGTCAGAGGTCGCGCTGGCGCTGGTGGTGCTTTCGGGCGCGGGGTTGATGATCAAAAGTATGACGCGCCTGATGGGTGTCGACCCGGGGTTGAATCCGAAAAACGTACTCACGATGTACATGTCCGTTCCGCAAGCGGAGATCTACAACGGTCCTCCGGACCTGCCGCGTTACTGCGAGGATCTGAGCGAGCACGTGGGCGCGATTCCGGGCGTTCTGTCCGTGGGCGCGGTTGGTCATTTACCCTTCCGAGGAAACGCGGGGCGCGGCTTCGATATCGAGGGCCAGCCGCCGGCGGACCCCGGGAAAATGCCGGGCGCGAGCTACAGCGTTGCCTGTCCTGATTATTTCAAGACCATGGGCATTCCGGTTCTGAAGGGCCGTGAGTTCACGCATCAGGATACGCTGCACGCGCCCGGAGTGATCGTGATCAACGAGAAAATGGCGCACGACTTCTGGCCTAAGGACGACCCGATCGGCAGAGCGATCAGGCTCGGCGGCCCCGACGGAGCGCGCCTTACGGTGGTGGGCGTGGTGGGCGACGTGCATCATCTGGGCCTGGACGTGGCGATGGAGCGTCAATTCTTCCGGCCCTACATGCAGGCGGGCTGGCCGATCATGAACGTCGTGGTGCGGACGATCAGCACTCCGGGCACGTTCACCGGATCGGTGAAGAAAGCTCTGGCGGATGTCATGCCAGACCGGCCGGTATCCGGCGTCGACACCATGGAAAACATCGTTCACGATTCGATTGGATCGAGGCGCTTTCCCATGCTGCTGCTGAGCGTGTTCTCGGGACTTGCGCTGGTGCTGGCGGCGGTGGGAATCGTCGGCGTGGTGAGCCATTCGGTGGCGCAGCGAACCCATGAGATCGGCATACGGATGGCGCTCGGCGCCCGGACGCTGGACGTGCTTCGACTCATGGTGAGCGGCAACATGGCCTGGGTGCTGGTCGGACTCGCAGCGGGCGTCGCGGGCTCGGCGGGGCTCACGCGGCTGCTGGCGGAGATGCTGTACGAGGTGCGTCCGCTGGATCCGCTGGTGCTCGGCTCGGTGTCTTTGCTGCTGGCCGCGGTCGCGCTGTTTGCCAGCTACCTGCCGGCTCGCAGGGCGGCGAAAATCGACCCCATCGCGGCGCTGCGCTGCGAGTAACAATTCA
>JBEKOZ010000543.1:0-8215 GCA_049521275.1 Bryobacteraceae bacterium
GTCGAGTTTCGGCGGACACCTTATGACGCAGCGGCGGCGGCGGAGAAAATTCGCGCGGCGGGCCTGCCGGTGGCGCTCGCATCGCGGCTGATCACGGGCGTGTAGCAAAATCCGAAGAAACCGCTCCCTTTGGTCACGGCTCGGTAGGTAGTTTGATGGCGCTTTCAGGCCCTACCGAGCCGTGACCAAAGGGAGCGGTCTCTTCAGCGACTTTTTCATCACGCCGTTGGACGCCTCCGAAAGCCGTTACACTAAGGCAGAGAATGTCATCCACCGACGGCCGCCTACCGTCCGTCGCCCCGAAAGTGGTGGTCGCGACAACGGTAGCGCTTTCCTTTATCAGCTTCTGGCGCGGCGCATCCATAGTCTTGAGCGATCTGGCGTCGTCCGCGTTCTATGCCGGAGGCGCCGCGGAGCAGGCGATCGGCAAGTCCGCGCCCTGGTTCGTGCTGGGCGTCATGCTGTTCAGCTTCGCCGTGCGCAGCGTGTACATGGAGAGTTGCAGCATGTTTGTGCGCGGCGGCGTGTACATCGTCGTGCGCGACAGCATGGGACCGGTACTGGCGAAGTTCTCCGTTTCCTCGCTGGTGTTCGACTATATTCTGACCGGCCCCATCAGCGTAGTCAGCGCCGGTCTTTATCTGGCCGCGCTGCTCAACGAGATCAGCGAGCTGCTGCACTCCAGCTATCGCATCAACGTGAACACGTTCGCCGCCGCTGCCGCCGTGCTGGTGACCATTTATTTCTGGTGGCAAAACATCAAAGGCGTTCACGAATCGAGCGGCAAGGCGCTGCGCATCATGCAGATCACTACCGTAATGGTGGTCATCCTGCTGATCTGGTGCCCGCTGACGATCCTGTTGAAGGATCGCTGGCATCTGCCGCCCGCGCCGATCGCCTCCAACCTCAATTTTTCTCCGGATGCACAAGGCTGGTTCAAAGGCACTTTCTGGATTCAAATATCGATGGTGGCGATCATCGTCGCCTTCGGCCACTCGCTGCTTTCGATGAGCGGATTTGAGACGCTGGCGCAAGTCTATCGGGAGATCGCTTATCCCAAGTTGAAGAACCTTAGAATCACCGCCAACATCGTGTGCTGGTACGCGGTCATCTGCACCGGAGTCGTCACGATTTTCGCGGGCATGATCATTCCCGACGCGGACCGGCCGAAGTACTTCGACAATCTGATCGGCGGCCTGGCGATGAGCCTCAGCGGACCGTATCTGCTGCGGCTCGGATTCCATATGTTCGTCGTCGCCGTGGGCGGTTTGATTCTGGCCGGAGCGGTGAACACTTCCATCATCGGCGCCAACGGCGTGCTGAACCGGGTGGCCGAAGATGGTGTGCTGCTGCCCTGGTTCCGCAAGCCGCACGCCAAGTTCGGAACCACGTCGCGGATCATCAACATGATCGCGCTGATGCAGATCGCCACCATTATCGGCAGCCGCGGCGACATGACGGTTCTGGCCGAGGCCTACGCGTTCGGCGTGGTGTGGAGCTTCTTCATGAAGTCGCTCGGCGTGCTGGTGCTGCGCTTTCACCGGAGCGATCAGGAATATAAATTTCCCTTCAACCTCCATATTCGCGGCATCGAGCTTCCCATCGGCCTCGGCGTCACCACGCTGGTGCTGGGCCTGGTCGCGGTGGCGAATCTTTTTTCGAAACAGGTCGCCACCAAGTACGGCGTCGCCTTCACCATCGTGTTCTTCCTGCTGTTCGAAATTTCCGAGAAAATCAACCACCGCAACAAGGATCAGGAGAAAAGAGGGTTGGAGCAATTCAACCTGGAGCATCAGGCGCAGATCGATTCGTCGAGCCTGCACGCGCGGCCGGGATGCGTCCTGGTCGCCGTGCGCGATTACCATCGCATGGAGCATCTGAAGCGCGTGCTGGATAAGACCAACCTCCGGCGGCACGACATCGTGGTGATGACGGTCCGCCCGATCTCGACGGGCGCGGGCGAATACGATTTGTCCGAGGCGCAGCTGTTCAGCGATTACGAAAAGGAGCTGTTCAGCCATGTGGTGGAGATGGCGGAGAAGGAAGGCAAGCCGGTGGAGCTTCTCGTCGTGCCCGCGGTGAATCCATTCGACGCGCTGGCGCAGGCGGCCAACGGGCTGAAGGCGTCGCGCCTGGTGACCGGAGTCAGCGCGCGCATGGAATCCGACGAACTGGCGCGCCAACTGGGCCTGGCCTGGGAATCGCTCGCCGAGCCGAGGCATCCGTTCTCGCTCGAAGTGATCAGCCCGGACCGGCCGTCGACGTACGTGAACCTGGGTCCTCATCCGCCGCGGATGTGGCCGGAGGACGTGGACCTGCTCCATGACATCTGGCTGCGCCTCGCGGCATCGGACGCGCTGGGCTCGCGGCTCCATCATCGCGACGTGGTGGGAGTGGCGCTGCGCCGGTTGCAAAAGGATTTGACCAACGACGGCAACGACAGGGTCGTCGGCGAAATCCAGAAGGAATTGCGCAAGAGCTAGTACAAAGTAGGGCGGACCACCGGGTCCGCGGCCGACGCCCTCGTCGGCCTCTTTGGCTGCGGCCGAACAGCCGGACCGGGGGTCCAGCGCGGACGGGGCGTCCGCCCTACTTGCTGGGGCTGGCCCGGTCTCAGCCGCCCTTGGCCTTCTTCTTCTTAACCGCAGGCGCCGGGACTTCTTCCGTCACCACTTCCGCCTCCACCGGCGCGACGCCGGCCAGCACGGCTTCGTACAATTCCTTCTGCTTCAGCAGCTCTTTCTTCGTCGGAGGCGCGATCTCATTGCGATAATCATGATCGCTGTAGCAGGTCCGGCACCGCACCTTGGCGGCGGCCCCGTTCATCAGGGAAACGATCGCATGGTTGGTCAGCCGGCGGCATTTCACACAAAAATCGTCGATAATATCGCCTAAACGCAGTTCTCGCATACGACATTCGTGAGTATAACAACAATGCGGTAACCTGACGAGGATGTCCGAAGACAGCATCTTGGAACAATTTGACGCCCGGGAACGCAGGATTCTCCGCGGCCTTTCGACGCCGGTCCGGATCCAGCGGTTTCTCGACGACGAGATCCGCTACAACCTGGAGCCGGGCGTCGACACCTGCCATTCGCCGCGCACGGTACTGCGAAAGGGCGTGGCGCACTGCATGGAAGGCGCGATGCTGGCGGCGGTAGCGCTGCGCCGGCTGGGCCATCCGCCGCTGGTGGTCGATCTTGAAGCGGAGCGCGATTCCGATCACGTGCTGGCCGTCTATCGCGCCAACGGCCATTGGGGCGCTCTGGCGAAGTCCGATTACTCGGGCCTGCGTTCGCGGGAGCCGGTTTACCGCAGCATCCGCGAACTGGTGATGAGTTACTTCGAGCACTATTTCAATCCCGAGGGCGAGAAGTCGCTGCGCGCTTTTTCGAGGCCGATCAGCTTGCGGCAATTCGATAAGCAGGGCTGGATGACTTCGGAAGAGGATGTCTGGATGGTCCCCAATTACCTCTGCGAGATCAAGCACACGCCGCTGTTCACTAAAGCGATGCTGCGGAGGATCGAACCCATGGATAAGCGCCTGTTCGCGGCGGGCCGTCTGGGCGGCCTGCACCCGAATGGAGCTCATTGATATAGTCGCTTCATGTCCGAAACCGTCCTGCTGACCGAAGTGCGTGACCGCGTCGCCACGCTGACCTTCCATCGTCCGGAAAAACTCAACGCCGTGAATCTTCAGTTACTGGTGGACGCGGCCGCGGTTTTGAAAAAATGGTCGCGCGATCCCGAGGTCGGCGCGATTGTGGTCACCGGAGCGGGACGGGCATTTTGCGCAGGCGGGGACGTGAGCATGATGGCTCAGGAAGACGACCAGTCTACGCTCGCATTGCGCTGGCCTGCGATCTGCGCATTGCGTCGAGCGCCGCGAAGTTCGGAACGGCCTACGCCAAGGTCGGTTATGGAGGCGATTTCGGCACCACCTGGCTGCTGACGCATTATGCGGGCGCGCCGAAGGCGAAAGAGATGTTCTTCCTTGCCGACGCTATTGACGCGGCCGAAGCGCATCGCGTCGGCCTGGTGAATCGGGTGGTCGCGCCGGACGCTCTCGCCGCCGAAACTTTCGCGGTGGCCTCGCGCATCGCCGAGGGGCCGCTCACCAGCTACCGGTACATGAAGGCCAACGTGAATCTGGCAGCGGCGGTCGATTTCCGCACGCTGCTCGACCGCGAGCCGGAAACGCACCTGCGCTGCGGGGAAACGTCCGATCATCGCGAAGGGGTGCGTGCGTTTCTGGAAAAGCGAGCGCAACTCTGTTAGAATTGTTTCTGTAAGTAACAATCGCGCGTGTACCGGATTGTCAGAACCCAATCGTTCGATAAGGCCCTTGCCAAGCTTCCGATGAATTGGCAGAGGCGGATTGTTGCAAAAATTAAAGATGTTGCAATTAGCCCGTATGCCCCGAACAACAATCTGAAGAGGCTACAGGGCCACGATGGGTACAGGCTGCGGGTCGGCGACTGGCGCGTGATCTATGAGTTGCAAGATGATCGTCTGGTGATGCTGGTCTTGGAAGTGGGGCCGAGAGGAGGAATATATTGATGCGGATAGAAAAAATCACCCGCAACGGCAGGGATTTCGCGGTACTTCCCATGGAGCGGTTGAAGAAGCTCATCGACGACGCGGAGATGCTTGCCGATATCAAAGCCTATGACGAAGCGAAGGCGCGTATCGAGCGTGACGACGAGGAACTGTTTCCGCTCGAACTCACGGAGCGCCGCCTGGCCGGTGAGAACACCCTCAAAATCTGGCGTGAGTATCGCGGGCTGACCCAGGAAGCCCTGGCGAAAGCTTCCAAGGTATCGCGCCCGATGATCGCGGCTATCGAGACCGGACACAAGAAGGGCGGCATCGCGACTCTGAAGAAGCTTGCCGCGGCGCTCAAGGTCGATCTGGACGATCTCGCGTGATTCACTCCTCGCGCAGCGCCGCCATTGGGTCGACGCGCATCGCGCGGCGCGCCGGCAGGTAGCTGGCAACCAGCGCCACCGCGAGGAATATCGCGCACGTGCCCGCATAGGTTAAAGGGTCGCCGGCACTGACGCCGAATAAAAATCCTTGGATCAATTTTGTGGCTGCCGCGGCACCCGCCAGACCCAGCGCGAGGCCGATAGCGGTCAGCTTCATGCCCTGCCCCAGCACCATGCCGCGCACCTCCGACGCCCGCGCCCCCAGCGCGATGCGAATTCCAATCTCGCGCTTTCGTTCCGCGACGGAGCAGGCGATCACGCCATAAACCCCCAGCGACGCGAGGATCAGCGCAACCAGCGAGAAGACCGCCAGCAGCATGCTGCGCAATCTCGGTTGCGACAAAGAATCTTCCACCTGCTGCTTCATGGTGCGGACGTTGAAGAATGCAATATCCGGATCGACGGCGTCGATCGCGCGGCGGACCGCGAGCAGCGTATCGGCCGTGCTGCCGGTCGACCGCACCACCAGCGAGCCTGAGGGAAGGACGATCTGCGAATAGGCGCTGAACAGCTCCCGCCGCGGCTCCTCGGCTATATTGGTTTCCCGGAAACTGCCCACCACTCCCACGATCTCGCCGGTCCATTTTGACGTACCGAGGTCCATGGTGACCCGCTTGCCCAGCGCGTCGCCGCGCGGGAAGAACTGATGCACAAACAGGTCGTTGACGATGACTACGTGGGCCGAATCGGTGCGGTCGGTCCAGGCGAAGAATCTTCCGGCGAGCAGAGGAACGCCCATGGCGCGGAAATAATCGGGCGAGACCACGCGGTTATCGAGAACGATTTTCGTGTCGTCGGATTGGACCGGCTGCGAATCGAGCCAGATCCCGACGGTTTGCTGATCCTTCACCAAGGGCAGGAAATTCGTGGTCCCCGCGCTCTCCACGCCCGGCTCCTGCTCCAGTTGCGTCAGCACACGCTCGAAGAACTGCTCCACCTTTGCCGAATCGCGGTAGCGAACATCGCTCGGTGCGACCTGCATGGTGACGACGCTGGCAATGTTGTAGCCCGGGCGGACTTCGAGAAGGCTAAAGAGGCTGCGCGCCAGCAGTCCCGCCGTAGCCAGCAGCGTCACGCACAGGGCAACCTCGGTCACCACCAGGGCGGATCGAAGGCGATTCCCGCTGCGCCCTCCGGAGCCTCCGCGTCCGCCTTCCGTCAAGGCCCCGCGCAGCCCCACTCGCGATCCGCGCAGGGCTGGAACCATTCCGAAGATTAACGCCGTCGCGAGCGAGAGAAGAAACGAGAACACCACCACCCGCGCGTCCACCTGAATTTCCCTGGAGCGCGGCAGCGCCTGAGGATCGAGCGCAAGCAGCAGCTTGATCCCGAAGATCGCCAGAGGCAAGCCCAGCGCAGCCCCGGCGAGTGCGAGAAAACCGCTCTCGATCAGGAGCTGCCGGATCAGCTCCCCGCGGCTGGCGCCGACCGCGGCGCGCACCGCCATCTCCCGCACCCGGGCCGCGCCGCGCGCGAGCAGCAGGCTTGCCACATTCGCGCACGCGATCAGCAGGAGACACCCCACCGCGCCGGCGAAGATCCAAATCGTGTGGCGGACGGAGCCTACTTCCTGGTCGAAAAACTTCACGAGCTTCAGTCCAAAGCCGCGGTCCAGCGGGTATCGCGAGGCGAGGTCCGCCGCGATGCGGTTCAGTTCGGCTTGCGCATGCCGCGGGTCGACGCCGGGCTTCAAGCGGCCGAAGGTCTGGAGCCAGCGCCACGCTCGCCCGGCAACGAAAGGCGACTCCGGCGGCAACGGCGCCCACAAATCGTTGTCGGGGGGGAGCGCGAATTCGCGCGGCATTATGCCGACAATTTCAAAGGGAATTCCATCCATTGAAATTCGCCGGCCGACAATATTCGGATCCGCGCCGAGACGATTCTGCCAGAAAGAGTAGCTGAAAATCGCCACCATTTCGTGCCCGAGCCGATACTCCTCCGGCAAAAAAGTCCGTCCGATGGCCGGCTGGATCCCCAGAGTCGTAAAGAAATCGGCGGTCACGCGAACTCCGGCGAGGCGGAACGGTTCGCCCAGACCGGTGACGTTCCAGGTGCCCCGAAAAGTTCCCGCGAGACTTTCGAAATCCCGCGATTCACGGCGTATTTCATTCATGTCGTCGCCGAACAGGGAGCGCAGTCCCGCCCCCGCGCGGGGCGGCACGTTCCAGACCCATACCAAGCGGTCCGCGTCCGGATAGGGCAGAGGAGACAGCAGCAGGCGCTCCACCAGCGTGAAAATAGCGGTCGTCGCGCCCAGGCCCAGCGCGAGCACGAGGGCTGCCGCGAAGGTGAATGCAGGCGTTCGGAAAAGCATCCGAAAGGCGAATTTAATATCGGAAAACAATTCCCGAGATTATCTCACATGCAGCGTTGTGGGGCGGGCTATTGAGCCGGCAGCCGCTCTCCGGAGCGGCTCGGTCTTCTTGCTACGGATAAAGCCTGCTTCAAAGCAGGCTGCCGGCTCAATAGCCCGCCCCACCCGCCAATCAGCGCGGACAGGATGTACCTCTTCCTCTTCAAAGTGAAGCGACGCCGCCTCCAGAACATTGGCGCGAAGCTCGTCCCAGGTTTCCGCCTCGAAGATACTGTGGCCCAGGGCGCGGGCAAAATAGCCGCCTGAACAGCGCCGCTATAATAGAAAAACTCATGCCGTCCAGCATTGCCGCCGATCCGGTCGCAAAATACGAACCGGTGATCGGACTCGAAGTGCACGTCCAGCTCGCGACCCGCACGAAAATCTTTTGCGGCTGTCCCACCAGCTTCGGGGCGCCTCCGAATACCAATGTCTGTCCCATCTGTCTCGGGCTTCCCGGCGCGCTTCCCGTGCTCAGCCGGCAGGCGGTCGAACTGGGGATTGAAGCTTCTCTGGCCCTGCACTGCAAGGTGAATCCGAAATCGATTTTCGCGCGCAAAAATTATTTTTATCCGGATCTTCCGAAGGGTTATCAGATCTCGCAATACGATCAGCCGCTTGCCGAGCACGGGTTCGTCGAGATCCACGTCAACGGGGCCGGCAAGCGCATCGGCATCACGCGCGTACACATGGAAGACGACGCGGGCAAGAGTATTCACGACGGGTTCAAAGACTCGAGCCGCTACACCTACGTCGACCTGAATCGCAGCGGGACGCCTTTAATCGAAATCGTGACCGAGCCGGATATCCGCAGCTCAGACGAGGCTTTCGCGTTTCTTACGGAGCTGAAGCAGATCCTGCAATACGTGGAAGT
>JBEKOZ010000544.1:0-4084 GCA_049521275.1 Bryobacteraceae bacterium
AGGCGCTTCGAAGAAAATCCGACGTCCTCCGGATGGTTGGCCATCGGCAACTGGGCGAACGCGGCCGCCGCGCACAGGGCGCCGGCCAACAACATGGTTGATTTCGAATGGCGCAGCATTAGTTAGTCCTCTTACTTTACGGGGGCGTAGTCGGTGTCGTAAAGAAACACGCTCTCTACCTTCTCCAGAAGTTTTCCGTTAACTTCGGATTCTTTGGAGACTTTCTGCCACTCCGGATCGGAGCCGAATTCTTTCCACTTGGCGTCGCGCTCGGCGCGATCCTTGAACGACAGCATATAGACCAGCCTGTCTTCGGAGCCGTCTTTTTTGTAGACCGGGCCCCAGAAACCCACCACGGTCATGCCGTGCTTGGCGAAAATCTGCATGGTGTGATCACGGAAGCGTTTGTGAATGTCCTCCAGCTTGCCGGGATTCGCGTAATAGGTCCGCAGCTCGAGAAGACGGCCGCTGGATTTAAGGGAGGGGCTGGGGGACGGCTCCGGAGCCGGGGTCTGAGCGTAGCCGGAGGTCATGGAAATCAGACAGAAAGTGAACGCGGAGATTTTAATTGGCATGGACATAGCAGATCATCATACCTCGAATCGCGATGCCTATTTCGCTTTCGATTGGACCGGCCTGCCGAACCTCGACTCGTCAATGGGAACATTGGTCTGAATCTCACTCAACTGAATCGTATCCCGGCCGTCCAGCCACGCGAAGGTCAAATGAAAAGGCATTTTGATTCCGCCCACATCGCGATAATCGGAGTAGTCGATCTGCGTGGGAACCCGGCCGATCTGCGTCTTGCCGTAGCGCACCAGGCGCGAGAGCAGCCCCGACTGCTGGTCGAAGTACAATGTCGCCAGCATTCCGCGGGGGCCCGTTCCCTGGACAACATTGACCAGGCGATCCTGCCCCAAGCCCACGCCGGACTCCGTCGAAGTTTGGCTGGAGGGCCCGGGAAGATCGCTGATGGTGGTGGGTAAGCTCACTCGCAAATTACTCAGCACTTTTTTGATCTGTCCCGGGAACCCCAGTTCCGCGTCCAGCATCGCTCCATCCAACTCAATGCCGGACAACTGGTAATCCGTGAGCACCGCGAGCGGAGTCATCATCCAACCGATGCGGCCGTTGTACGCCCTGACCTCATCTCCGCGGCCGGTCGCCGCGTCAAACTGGATGAGCATGGTGCGCTGATCCGGATATTTCGCAAAAATCTGGACGTGCCCCCCGCCTCCGAAGCCTCCGAACCCCACGCTCGCGCCCTTCGCGACGTAGCTCTTCAGGCCGGCCAACCGCTCCTCGCCGCCCAACGCTTGCAGGTACTTGTTGATGATCTCGTCGCTAGAAGGCTGTCCCGGCATCTGCACGAGAGCGTCGTCCATCTCGAGCGAGGCCGGGCCATACACCACTTCCAGCGCGGGCGTGGTCGACGGGCGGTCGCGTCCATGATGACAGCTCCAACAAGTCACCACCTGACGGCCCTGGAAATTGTCCCGATTGATCGCGGCAACCATCGTCACCATCTGGCGGGCGATTATCTTTTTTCCGTTGTCGGCCGCCCAGTTCACTTTTTCCGTGCCGGCCCCGATGTGACACTCGGAACAGTCATAGCCGACGGCCGCGGACATCAGCCCCATCGTTCCCATGAAATCGTCCACGGGAATCCCCTTTAGCACCTGGACGTTCTTGAATACCTGATCCGCAGTCTGCGCTTTCTCCTGCGATCCAGCCTGAAAGGCGGTGATGGTCAGCGCCGCGACGCCCAGAACCACACTCCCCCGGAGCCTCATACGTTTCCCTTTTCTGGCACCTGAGGCCGAGTCTATTTTTTGGCCTTCTCGGCCTTCTCTTCATCGGCCTTGCGGGCGCCGCCGAGAATGTCGGTCATCGCGTAATTGCCTTCGTGGCAGGCGTATTCATAGACGGGGCCCTTGGTGGCCACAAAAGGATACTCAACCGTCCACGCTTTGGCGAACGTCGAGGGATCGTCGATGGTCACGCGGTAAAGAATGGTGTTCTGATCGACGCGCGTAAAGCGCTCGACCACGTGCAGATTCTCAGACGCACCGCGGAAGCGCGTCTTGTCCGTGAAGTTCGTCGTATCGACCACCAGCGTGTCGCCTTCCCAATGCCCGACCGAATCGCCGAACCATTGCCGGACGCTCGACGGAGCGTGCGTCGCGTTCATGCGGACGATGCGCGCGTCGTGAACCATCTCGACCAGAATCACCACGTTGTCCGGAGTCTGCACGATCTCGTAATTGTTGTTGTACAGCACCGGCAGCATCGGCGGTCCCGCGGAGGAGCCGAAAGACACCAGGCATCGCTCCCCTAAAGGACGGTCCTTCACGCTATCGAACTTGCTAAAGGCCCGCATCATCGCCGCATTGCGCGCCTTCGCTTCCGCGGTGATCGGCGGAACCTTGCCATCCGGCGGATCGATAATCAGCGAGGTCCGCTTCACCCCGTCGACGCGCGCCAGCTCGGTGCCGTGATCGACAAACAGCGCATTGTACCCGCCGGTTCCGCCTGACCCCAAAGCGTCCGCAATGGGATTTTCGGCCTTCCCGTCATACTTCTTCTCTTCGTCGCTCGATTTTTTCTCCCATACCGCCGCCTCGGCATCGGTCAAGGTCGCTTTTCCCGCGACGTTCGAGGGCCGCTCGAGCGGAGTGAGCGTCGCATTGGTCCACACGCCCTGCAAATCTGGCTTGCCGTCCGGAGTGCGGGGAGCGCTCCAGCTCTTATTTTTCGTTTGTCCGGGCGTCTGCCCCGGCAGCGCCATCGATGCGAATGCCAGCGCTCCCGCCAGTGCGATAAATCGATAACTCATGATCGCCCCCGAAAGCCTACTTCTTGTCGCCGTCGTACGGAGCGCCCGTACCCTGCGAGCCCAGGAACAGTTTCTGTCCGTTCGGCAGCGTGATATCGCGCCCGTTCGCCCGCATGGATCCGTCCTTCGACTGGAACCCTTCCACCACCACCGGCGTTCCGGGAGCGATGGTCGCCTTGGTGAAACCGCGGCGCAACAGCACGTTCGGGCTGCCTGCCTCGACCATCCAGGAGGCCGTGGTGCCGTCCGCGTTCTTCACGTCCACGTGAATCCAGCTATGCGGGTTGATCAGTTCCACCTTCGAAACCACACCCTCCAGGTGGACCGGCTTCTTGGCGTCGAATTCCGCCGCAAAGGCGTGATGCGCCCATGCCGGCACCGTCGACAGCACCGCGCCAGCGCATGCAAACATGGCAATCTGCTTGATGTTCATAATTCTCCTTCAGCGGTCGCTTTCAAAATCAATCATAACTCTTTAACCGTCCGGTCGGTTAATTCGGCTTTTTGGCAAAGCCGCCGTACAGCAGGTCTTCGACGAACTCCACGCACTTGAATTCCATCAGGCGCGCGCCCTTCTCCACGTGACGATACAGCGGCATCCTGATCTTCCAGGGCCTGGAAAACACCTTCGGATCTTCGATGGTGGCTTCGTAGGACAGCACGTCCGGCTCGATCAGCGTGTAGCGTTCCGTTACGTGCAACGCGTCGCTGTGGAAGTCCCCCGCGCGGTCCAGCCAGGTGCGCTCGTCGAATCCGGTCGCGTCGATCACCAGCGTCTCGCCCTCCCACTTCGCCACCGATTGGCCCATCCACGAATCGGCGGGCGCCGGACCCGGATCTTTCAGAAAAACATTGCGCACCGCGCCGTCGTATTGATAGGCGAAGAACAGCGCCTTCGCGCTTTGGAAAATCTGAAACGGATACGGCATGTAGTTGGCGCGCGGCACGCCCGGCAGGTAGCAACGGATCTCCGGATCCAGCTTCAAGCGATTTTCGAAATTCTTCTTCTTGGTTTCGAGCGCGGCCGGCAGATACGGAATCTCTCCGCCTTCCACCACCCCGATTCCGCCCGGATCGGCACTCAGCGTTCCGTCCGCGACCACCAGGCCGGGGCGGGCGGAGTGGTCCAGGAGGTCCCAATTGGCCGTGTTCAGAGCCTGCCAGATGCCGTTCAAATTCGGATGTCCGTCCGCCCCTTTGGGGGCATGATAAACCTGCTGCGCCACACCCGGCGCGCTCGCCACAAGG
>JBEKOZ010000545.1:0-4064 GCA_049521275.1 Bryobacteraceae bacterium
GCCGAAACGCTTCGTGATCGAAAACGGCAAGCTCACCGGCATGGAGTTCGAGCGTCTGGAATGGGACGCGAAAGCAAAGAACTCACGTGTGATCGACACCGTGTTCCTGCCGGCCGACGATGTGATTCTCGCCATCGGGCAGGAAAACGCCTTTCCCTGGTTCGAACGGGACCTCGGCGCACAGTTCGATAAATGGGATCAACCCGTGGTGCATGAGACCACCATGATGTCCACCCTCCCCGGCGTTTTCTTCGGAGGCGATGCCGCGTTCGGGCCCAAAAACATAATCTGGGCGGTGGAGCACGGCCATCAGGCCGCCATCTCGATCGACAATTACTGCCAGGACGTGCCGGTAACGGAGCGCCCAACCGACGGCATGAATCTCATCAGCCAGAAAATGGGTCTTAGCGAGTGGAGTTATCACAACGACTATAACCCCGCCTCGCGCCAGAAAATGTCGCACGTCGATCTGGCCAGCCGCTTCCGAAAATTGGACATCGAGGTCGAGCTGGGATTCGATCCCGAGCAGACCGCGCGCGAAGCGCAGCGTTGTTTGAACTGCGACGTCGAGACCGAGTTCACCGCGGCGCGATGCATCGAATGCGACGCATGCGTGGACATTTGCCCCCTGCAATGTTTGACCATCACGCGCGATGGCACCGAAGAGGACCTGCGCACGCGGCTCTCGGCGCCGGCGATCAACCTGACACAGGCGATTTACGCTTCCGCACCGCTGCCGCAGACTGCCAGGCTCATGATCAAAGATGAAGACTTGTGCGTGCACTGCGGACTGTGCGCGGAACGCTGCCCGACAGCGGCCTGGGACATGCAAAAATTCGAGCTGGAAATTCCATATGCGGGGAGGGCGGCGGAATGCATCAGCTCCTACGTACCCGCGTAAACGATTTCGCCGTGAAGCTGGCGAACGTGAACGGCACCGGCTCGGCCAGCGCCAACGGTTTGCTGATGCAGGCGATTTTCCGCATGGGCATTCCGGTATCGGGCAAGAATCTTTTCCCGTCGAACATTCAAGGCCTGCCCACCTGGTATGAAATTCGCGTGAATAAGGATGGCCACACCGCGCGGGCGCTGGATTACGATCTGATGGTCGCGATGAATTCGCAGACCTACGAGCGCGATGTGCGCGAGGTGCGGGAGGGCGGCTACATTCTCTACGATTCCTCCTGGCCTCTCGAAAAGAACCTGATTCGCGACGATGTGACTTATCTCGGCGTGCCGCTGGCGCAGCTTTGCAACGATCATTTCAAGGATCCGCGCGAACGCATTCTGATGAAGAACATCGCCTACGCGGGCGCGATGATCGCGGCGCTGAACGTGGATATGGAGATCGTCACGGCGCTGCTCGACGAGAAATTCGCGAGCAAAAAGGCGCTGCGCGAGTCGAATCTGCGCGCGCTGAGCCTGGGCTACGATTACGCGAAAAAGTATTTTGACTGTCCTTTGCCGTTCTCTCTCGAACGAATGGACACCACCGCGGACAAAATTCTGATCGATGGAAACACGGCGACCGCGCTCGGCTGCGTGTACGCCGGCGCGACGGTGGCGGCCTGGTATCCTATCACGCCGTCGACCTCGGTGATGGATGCGTTCAAGAGCTTCTGCGAGCAGTACCGCAAGGATCCGGAGACGGGCAAGAGCAACGCGCTGATTATTCAGGCGGAAGATGAGCTGTCGGCGATCGGCATGGTGATCGGCGCGTCCTGGACCGGCGCGCGCGCATTCACCTCGACCTCGGGTCCGGGAATTTCGCTGATGGGCGAGTTGCTCGGCCTGGCGTATTACGCGGAAATTCCCGCCGTCGTGATCGACGTGCAGCGCGTGGGTCCCTCGACCGGAATGCCGACGCGGACGCAGCAGGGCGATATTCTGGCGTGCGCCTACGCGTCGCACGGCGATACCAAACATATTTTGCTGTTCCCGTCGAATCCCGGGGAGTGCTTCGAATTCGCGGTCAAGGCGTTCGACCTGGCGGAGCGCTTTCAAACGCCCGTGTTCATGCTGTCCGATCTCGATATCGGCATGAACGACTGGGTGGTTCCGCGGCTCAATTGGGACGACGCGTACCGGCCTGATCGCGGGCGCGTGCTCGACCTGGAGCAGATCCAGAAGCTCTCGAAGTTCCTCCGCTATTCGGACCAGGACGAGAATCATATTACTTCGCGCACGTTGCCCGGCGTCACTTCGAAGGGCGCGTTTTTCACGCGCGGCTCCGGTCACAATAAATTCGGCGGCTACACCGAAGTGCCGGACGAATACCAGGAAGTGGTGGAGCGCCTGCTGCTGAAGCACAAGGCGGCGGCGAAATTCGTCCCCGCGCCGATCATTCAAAGGAAACCAGGCGCGCGCGTCGGCATCGTGACGCTGGGCGGCTGCGATCCGGCCGTGCGGGAGGCCATCGAGTTGCTGCCGCAGCGCGGCATCGAGGCTGATTTCATGCGCATTCGCGGCTTTCCGTTCCCGGAGGAAGTCGAGGCTTTCCTGAACGCGCACGACATCAACTTCATCGTCGAGCAGAATCGCGACGCGCAGCTGCGCTCGCTGCTGGCGCTTGAAACCGGCGTCGCGAAGGACAAACTTCGCAGCGTGCTCGCCTTCGGCGGTTTCCCGCTGAGCGCCAAGAATGTCCTCGACGGAATCTTAGAACAAGTGGGAGAACCAACGCATGCCGTCCATCGCTAAACCGGTCGCCGTTCATCCGAGCCTGCATAAAAACGAGCTCGGCCTGACCATTCGCGACTATGAAGGCACGATGTCGACGCTGTGCGCGGGCTGCGGACACGACTCCGTCACCGCCGCGATCACGCGCGCGCTGTGGGAGCTCTCGACGCCTCCACACATGCTGGCGAAGATGAGCGGCATCGGCTGCTCGTCCAAAACCCCGACCTATTTCGTGAGCGGCGCGCACGGCTTTAATTCCGCCCATGGACGCATGGCCGCCATCGCCACCGGCGCCAACGCGGCCAATCGCGAGCTGACCTACATCGGCATTTCAGGCGACGGCGATTCGCTCTCGATCGGCCTCGGCCATCTGTGCCACGCCATCCGCCGGAACGTCAAAATGCTGTACATTATTGAGAATAACGGCGTGTACGGGCTGACGAAAGGACAATTTTCCGCCTCCGCTGACGTGGGCTCGAAGAGCAAGCGCGGCGAGCCCAATCGCATGGCTCCCATCGATCCCGTGGCGCTCGGACTCAGCCTGGGTGCTACGTTTATCGCGCGCAGTTTTTCGGGCGACAAGGAACAATTAGTGCCGATCCTGAAGGCGGGTCTGGCGCATCGCGGCTTCGCCATCGTCGACGTGATTTCGCCCTGCGTGACTTTCAACGATCACAACGGGTCGACCAAGAGTTATCAATACACGCGCAAGCATACGCGCAGGGTCACCGAAAGCGATTTCGTTCCGCACGCCGAAGAAATTCTGGCGACCATCGGCCAGGCCGGGACCACCACCGTGACCATGCACGACGGCAGCGTGGTGCGCTTCACGGGTGTGCCGAAAGACTATGATCCTACCGACCGCCATCGTGTCTCGTCCTATTTGCAGGAACACCAGGGGCAGGGCGAAGTGGTCACCGGGTTGTTGTATATCGACGAAAATGCGCCTGATTTGCATGAAATGAGCAATTCCCCGGACGGGGCGCTGGCGAAGGTCCCGTATGAAAAATTGTGTCCGGGGGCCGCGGAGTTGGCCAAGTTGCAGGAAGAGTACCGGTAACCGGCGTGGCCCGAAACTTGTTTTAATCGAGAACGTCTAGTGTAAAAGAAAGGTTTGTCCAGTTGGCACTTACGGTCGGCGTATTGAAAGAAACTGTCCCGGAGGAGCGCCGCGTTGCCCTGACCCCGAAGGCATTTGATGTTTTGAAAAAGCTCGGCGCGGAAGTGTGGGTGGAGCACGACGCGGGCGCGGAGGCGGGAATTCCGGACGCCGCCTATGCCGCCAAGGGCGCCCACATCGCCTCCGCCGACGAGGTGCGGGAGCATGCGGCCATCCTGCTGCACGTCCGCGTACCTCTGCCCGAAGGCTCGAAAGCGCACGTCTC
>JBEKOZ010000546.1:0-4059 GCA_049521275.1 Bryobacteraceae bacterium
AAGTCAGAGGCGACGCCCCCGTACCTCCGTCGTGCCCGCTGATCAGCACCACGTCGGCATGCGCTTTCGCGACCCCCGCCGCGACCGTTCCGACGCCCACTTCGGCCACCAGCTTCACCGAAATGCGCGCCTTCGGATTGACGTTTTTCAAATCGTAAATGAGCTGCGCCAGATCCTCGATCGAATAAATGTCATGATGCGGTGGCGGCGAAATCAGCGGCACTCCTGGAATCGAGTGGCGCACGCGCGCAATGGTCTCATCCACTTTGTGCCCGGGCAACTGTCCGCCCTCGCCGGGCTTGGCGCCCTGCGCGATTTTGATTTGCAGATCGTCCGCATTGACCATGTAATTAGTGGTGACGCCAAAGCGTCCCGACGCCACCTGCTTGATCGCGGAGCGCCGCTCGGTTCCATAGCGAGCCTCGTCTTCTCCTCCCTCGCCGGTGTTCGATTTTCCGCCAATGCGATTCATGGCAATGGCGAGCGTCTCATGCGCCTCCGCGCTGATCGACCCAAAGGACATCGCCCCGGTCGCAAACCGCTTCACGATTTCGCTTGCGGGCTCGACCTCTTCTAACGGCAACGGCTTTTGGGCGGCGCGCAGTTCCATCAGGCCGCGAAGCGTGCACAACTCGCGATTCTGGCCGTCGATGAGCGCGGCGTATTCTTGAAATGTCTCATAACGCTTGTCTTTTACCGCGTGCTGAAGCTTCGAAACAGTTTGCGGATTTAATAAATGATATTCGCCGTTGACTCGAAACTGATAATTTCCACCTAAATCCAGTTCCGTTTCCGATTCCGTGACCGGGCGATAGGCGTATTCGTGCTTTAAACGGGCTTCTTCGGCTAAAACCTCCAGGCCGACACCTTCGATTCTGGAGGCTGTGCCGGTGAAGTACTTATCGATCAAGGAGTTACTGAGTCCGATGGCTTCGAATATCTGGGCGCCCCGATAACTTTGCAGAGTCGAGATGCCCATCTTTGAGAAGACTTTGAGCAGGCCCTTATTGATCGATTTCTTGTAATTCTTGAGCGCCTGATCGAACTTAACGTCGTTTAAAAGACCTTTTTGTGCGCTATTTTCGATGGTTTCGATGGCTAAATAGGGGTTAATTGCGCTGGCTCCGTAGCCGATCAGCATGGCGAAATGGTGCACTTCGCGGGGCTCGCCGGATTCGATGATCAGCGCGACCTGGGTGCGCGTGCGTTCCCGAACCAGATGGTTGTGCACGGCGGTGAGGGCCAGCAGGCTGGGGATGGGCGCGTATTCGTCGTCGAGGCCGCGGTCCGAAAGGATCAGCAGGCGGTAGCCGTCGCGGATGGCGAGCGAGGCGCGGCGGCAGAGGCCGTCGAGGGCGCGCTCCAGCTCGCGGGCTCCGCCTGATGCTGGAAAAACAGCAGAGAGAGTGGTGGCGAGAAAATCGCCCCAACTGACGCGGCGCAGTTTTTCGAGATCGAGATTGGTCAGGATCGGGTGCGGAAGTTTCAGCGTGTGGCAGTGCTGCGGCGTCTCCTCGAGAATATTGCGCTCCGTGCCGATGTAGCTGGTGAGCGACATGACGAGCTGTTCGCGGATCGGATCGATGGCAGGATTGGTGACCTGCGCGAAGAGCTGTTTGAAATAGTGAAACAGCGTCTGCGGCTTATCGGAAAGGCAAGCGAGCGGCGTGTCGGTGCCCATGGAGCCGACCGGTTCTTCGCCATTGGCGGCCATGGGAGAGAGCAGCAGGCGCAGGTCCTCTTCGGTGTAGCCGAAGGCGCGCTGGCGCTGCACGATGGTTTTGGGATCGAAGCCATAGACGCGCGGAGGCTCGGGCAGCGCGTCGAGCATGATCTGATTCGTTTTCAGCCACTCCGCGTAAGGGTTGCGCGTGGCCAGCGCGTGTTTGATCTCTTCGTCGGGAACGATGCGGCCTTCTTCGAGGTTGACCAGCAGCATTTTCCCGGGCTGAAGGCGGCCTTTATACTCGACGTCCTCGGGCTTGATGGGGAGCACTCCGGTTTCAGACGCGAGGATCAACTGGTGATCCTTGGTGACCAGATAGCGGGCCGGGCGGAGGCCGTTGCGGTCGAGCGTCGCGCCGATCCATTTTCCATCGGTGAAGGCGACGGCGGCGGGTCCGTCCCAAGGTTCCATCAGCGAAGCGTGATATTCGTAGAATGCGCGCTTTTCCTCGGGCATGGTGGAATCGGCATCCCAGGCTTCCGGGATCAGCATGGCCATCACGTGAGGCAGGCCGCGGCCGGCGAGCGTCAGCATCTCGACCGCGTTATCGAGCGAGCCGGTGTCGCTGTTGCCGGGTTGAATGACGGGGAAAATTTTCTTGATGTCGTCGCCGAACTGGTCCGAGGCGAGCACGGATTCGCGCGCGTTCATCCAGTTCACGTTGCCGCGCACGGTGTTGATTTCGCCGTTATGGCAGACGTAGCGATAGGGATGCGCCAGAGGCCAGGTGGGAAAGGTGTTGGTCGAAAAACGCTGATGGACCATGCACAGCGCGCTGCGGGCGGACGGGTCCTTCAACTCGCTGTAAAATTCGGCGATCTGCGGAGCGAGGAGCAATCCCTTATATACGATGGTGCGCGAGGAGAGCGAGGGCACGTAGAAAAAAGATTTCTCGCGCAGGTCGAGCGCGTCGACCGCGGCTTCGGCGCGGCGGCGAACGACGTAGAGTTTCCGTTCCAGATGGTCGTGATCCCAATCGGCGGCGCCGCGCATGAACACCTGCTCAATGTACGGCTGGGTGGCGCGGGCCTCGCGGCCGATCGCATCGCCATCGAGAGGTGTATCGCGCCAGCCGAGGACCGTCAGCCCTTCTTCGCGGGCGATGGTTTCGACGATGCCTTCGCAGATCAGGCGCTGCTGCTTTTCGACCGGAAGGAACATCATGCCGACGCCGTAGGTTCCGGGCTCGGGTAGGGAAAACCCTAGGGCCGCGCATTCGCGGGCGAAGAATTCGTGGGGGATCTGGATCAGGATGCCGGCTCCGTCGCCGGTCTCGGGGTCGCAGCCGCAGGCGCCGCGATGTGTCAGATTAATAAGGATTTCGATGCCCTTGCGGATGATTTCGTGCGACTTCTCTCCGTTGAGATTGACGACGAAACCCATGCCGCACGCGTCATGTTCGTGGCGCGGGTCGTAGAGTCCCTGGCGACCTGGAGGGTATTCCATGCTTTACAGTACACGATTCGCAATATCACGTCAACAGGATTTACATCACTGAAATATTAGGTATACTAATTGTAATGGCACACGAAAGCCTGAAATTGTTTCGGGATATCGCACAAGCGCGGAGTTTCAGCAAGGGGGCGGCGCTGAATTCTGTCAGCCAGAGCGCGGCCAGCCAGCAGGTGCAGGAACTGGAGCAGGAGCTGGGAATCCAGCTGCTGGACCGGTCGACGCGGCCGCTGGTGGTGACCGCGGCGGGTCATCTTTATGCCGATTTTTGCCGCGACGTTTTGCGGCGGAGAGAAGAGTTTCACGTCGCGCTGGACCGGATGAAGCAGGAGGTGGAGGGGACGGTGCGCGTGGCCTCCATTTATTCGGTCGGGTTGAGCGAGATGTCGCAACTGGAGCAGGAATTCGGAAGGCGGCGTCCGGAGGCGAAGCTGGAAGTCGAGTACCTGAGGCCGGAGAAAGTATATTCGTCGGTGCTGTCGGACGCGGCCGACCTGGGACTGGTGAGCTACCCGGAGGCGAGCCGCGAGATCACGGTGATTCCGTGGCGGCAGGAGGAAATGGTGGTGGCGTCGTCGCCGTTTCATCCCTTGGCGCAGGGGGATGGGATGCTCTCGCCGAAGGATCTGCAAGGGGTTGATTTTATCGGCTTCGACGATGATCTGCCGATTGCGCGGGAGATCGACCGGTTTTTGAGCGGGCAGGGAATCAAGGTGAACGTCGCGCTGCATTTCGACAATATTCAGATGATTAAGGAAGCGGTGACGCATCGGGTGGGGGTGAGCATCATGCCGGCGCGGATCATGAACGACGAGATCGCGCAGGGGCGGCTGGTGGCGATTCCGATCGCGGCGCCGGAGTTGTATCGTCCGCTGGGGATT
>JBEKOZ010000547.1:0-4040 GCA_049521275.1 Bryobacteraceae bacterium
GCTGGCGGACGCGGCGGCGCGGCTCGCGGAAATGGGCAAATGAACAAGAGCTATCGCCAGGGGCAGATTCTCAAACTGATCCGCGCGCCGCATTCGCGGGCGCATACGCAGGAGGATCTGGCGAAGGCTCTGCGCGCGATCGGCATTGAGGCCACGCAGGTGACGCTTTCCCGCGACATCCGCGAGCTGGGGTTGGTGAAGACGGCCGACGGTTACGCGCAGGCCGCGGCTGAGGCGTCGACGGGTCCGGATGTGAACACGCTGGCGCGCGAGTTTGTGCGGGACATTCGGGTCGCACAGAATCTGCTGGTGCTGCGCACGCCGGCGGGGCACGCGAACTCCGTGGCGGTGGCGCTCGATCAGGCGAACTGGCCGGAGGTGACGGGAACGATCGCGGGCGACGATACGATCCTGGTGGTAGCGCCCGACGCGAAGACAGCCGAGGCGCTGCGGGCGAAGTTTTTGCGGGTGTTGAAATAGACGGACGGCGGCTGATCGCTCCCTGCGGTCGCGGCTCGGTAAGCGATTGATTTTTACGTAACGCCGACTCCGAGCCGCGACCATAGGGAGCGATCTCTATGAGTTTTTTCCGTAGCCTGGAAAGCTCGCGCCACCTACAATTGAAGGTTGACGACATTTCTTGATGACGCCGGGAGGTGGTTCCTCCACTCCGGCATTCGGGCGCCCGGCGGCGGAGTGGCGCGTTATTACCGGTCCGACCTGGCGAACAACGCTCCGATTTCGACCGAAATTACCGGATATTCGGTCAGTACCTTCGTGTTTCTGCATGCGGTCACGGGCGATGCGGCGTATCGCGAGGCGGCGATCAAGTCGGCGCGATTCCTCGCGAACGATGCCTGGGATCGGGCGGCGCACACCTTTCCGTTCGAGCCGGAATCGAACCTCGCGTATTTTTTCGACGTGGGGATCATCGCGCGCGGGCTGCTCGCGACGGGCGCGGAGGAATTTCGCGACCGCGCGCGGGAGGCCGGATTGTCGCTCGCTTTCGATTTTATCGGCGAGGGCGCGTTTCATCCGATCGTGACGCTGCCGGATAAACAGCCGTTGCCTTACGAAGCGGCATGGTCGCGCAGGCCGGGGTGTTATCAATTGAAATCCGCTACGGCGTGGCTGGGGATGGGTGATGAGCACGCAGTGCGCATGTTCGATGCGGCGCTCAAAGCGGCGCTCGAGACGCACGAATCATTTTTGCCGGGCGACGCGGATCCGGAGCGCGTAATGGACCGGCTGCATGCCTATTGCTATTTTCTGGAAGCACTCTTTTATTTGGCAGATCGCGAGGAGTGCGGGAAGGCGCTCGCGTCCGGGATCGATCGCGTGGACGAGCTGTTGCGCGAGATTTCGCCGCGATTCGAACGCTGCGATGTGTGCGCGCAGTTGCTGCGAGCGCGCCTGGTGGCGCACCATCTTGGCGCCGTTCCGCTGGATGAGGCGGCAGCGGCCGAGGAGGCTGGGCGGGTGGCCGAGTATCAGGCGCGGTCGGACGATGCGCGGCTCGACGGAGGATTCTGGTTCGGAAAAAGGGTCGGTGAAATAATGCCGTACATGAATCCGGTGTCGACCGCGTTTTCGCTTCAGGCACTGGAGCTGTGGCAGCGCCATCGGGCGGGCGGGTGGCGATTCGATCTGACGCAGTTGATTTAGAGCTTTCGCCCGAAAATCACGTAATCGAGTCCGCCGAAAAATTCCTCGCGCACGGCTTTCGGAAGCTCGGCGAGCGCGGGTATGGAATCGACGGCGGGCGACAGGCGCTCGACTTCGAGGCGGCCGAATCCGGCTTCCTCCATATAAAATCCGAGCAGGCGCGGCGGGACGGGACGCGTGTGGGTCGGATCAATATAAAAGTGCGTCGCGAAGATCGCGAGACATTCCGGATTGGGCGTTTCGATCACGGCGAGCGCGCCGGACCTCATTTTTTTTGCCATCGACGCGATCAGATCGGGGAGTCGATACGGGTCGATGTGCTCGACGACCTGCGCGCAGTAGATGCCGCCCAGCGACTGATCGGCGAGGGCGTCGAGGTAGACGAAGAGGTCGGCCTTTTCGGCATGAAGACCTTTGGAGCGGCAGAGCGCCACGGACTCCTCGCTCTGATCGATCCCGATGGCGGCAAGACCGGCATCGCGCGCGGCTTCGAGGAACTCCCCGCGTCCGCAGCCCAGATCGAGCACCGGAGCCGCGCCGGCGAAGCGCAACACATAGTGGCGCTGGCGGTCGCGAATGGCTTCTTCGGGGCCGCGAAAATTTTCGGCGAAGCGGAGCCAGTCGACGTTGATATGCGTTTCAGCGGGCGAAGGCGGCGCGGGTGCGGCGGTCGCGAGGGGTTTCTGGCGAATGACTTTCAATTCGTTGTGAATGAGCTTCTCGTACTGGCGGCGGATCTCCTCGAGGTCGGCCCACAGGCGCTTTTGCACTTCGAGCTGGGCGCGATCGAGCTCGTCTGTAAATTCGCGATGCTGCTGCCGCAGTGACTCGCGGAAATTCTGGTCCTGTAAAGTGACGCGATGTTGAAAAGCGGCCTGCAATTCGGAAACAGTGCGCAGCAGGTGAATTTCGCTGGCCGTGCGGCGCTCCTCGAAGCCAGCGCGCCATTCGGCCCAATGCGTGCGGACGTCCTTCAACTCCTGGGCTTCGCGATGGAGCGCGCCCAGTTCTTCGCGGCGGAAGGTAGCGATTTCCTCGCGGAGCGCGCGATTGTGCGATGCCAGCGCGGCCAGCGCGCGATTCGTCTCCGCGAGGGCTTCGAGCGACGCCTGCACGCAGCGCATCGAGGCGCGATTGAATTCGACCTGTTCCCGCACGTGCCAGTCGAGGCCGCGGGCGATTTTCCGCTTGAACCATTGCGCGACGGAGTTCTTAAAGCCGGGCCGCCGTGGGTTCACGGTGCCGATGGCGGCCACTTTCGCTTCCGCGGCGTCGCGCGCGTGGAGCAGGGGATTGAGATCCGCGACGGAGACGCCTTCGAGTCCCAAGCCGTTTTCGGGATAGCGGGCGCGCACGCGGTCGCGGACGGCCTGAATGGCGGCGGTCAACTCGTCATCGAACATGTTTGCGTTTCCAGCTTGCCGTGATCTTGGTGTAAATGCCGCCGCGCGGCGTGAAATCGCCGACCACCTGGACCGAGTGAGGCTTCGCCGCCTTCACCACGTCGGCGACCATACGGTTGACGGCGTTTTCCTGAAAAATACCCAGGTTGCGGTATGCCAGTGTGTACATTTTCAGCGATTTCAGCTCCAGGCAAAGCTTGTCGGGAATGTAGCGCAGGATCAGCGTGCCGTGGTCGGGAAGGCCCGTTTTCGGGCAAACGGAGGTGAATTCGGGCATGGTGATTTCGATTTCGTAACCGGTCTGATATTGGTTCGGCCACGTCTCGATTTCGGGAAGTTCCGCGTGGACGCCGGCAGCGGCATGATCGTCGGTATACTGCCGCTTCACCGCTGCATCTCCAGCGCGTGGTCGAGCAACCCGAGGAACTGGCCGACGTCGGTGACGATTCCGACGGCCTGTCCGGTGCCGCGATCGCTGACCTTGGTGGCGACGGCGGGATTGATATCGACGCAGACGATTTTCACCCAGCTCGGCAGCATGTTGCCGGTGGCGATCGAATGTAGCATCGACCCCAGGCACAGCACCAGCCCGGCGCCGCGCAGCTGTTCGGCGTAGGCGTCCTGCGCTAGATTCATGTCGGTGATGGTATCGGGCAGAGGGCCGTCGTCGCGCAAACTTCCGGCCAGCACGAACGGCACACCGGCGCGCACGCATTCGAACATCACACCGCGGGTAAGACGTCCGGTCTCGACCGCTTTGGCGATGCCGCCGGCGTGATTGATCGCGTTGATCGCCCGCATGTGGTTGCGATGGCCGTGCTCTTCCTGGCGCCCGTCGGTCTGCCGCACGCCGAGCGAAGTGCCCAGCAAAGCCGCTTCAATATCGTGAACTCCCAGCGCGTTGCCGGCCAGCAGCGCCTGCACCCAGCCGTTCCTGATCAGCGATGCCAGCGCTGGTCCGCCGCCGGTGTG
>JBEKOZ010000548.1:0-4037 GCA_049521275.1 Bryobacteraceae bacterium
CGGGCGCGGGTGCGCGAATTGCATACACTGACAGCGGACGGGATCAAGTTCACGGGCATCAATCGCGACGAAATGGAAGCGGCCGAGGATGAGGCGCACAAGCTGGGCATGCGCATCGCGCATCACGTGGGAGTGGAGGAAACAACCGCGTGGGACGACATCAAGTTCGGGACCACCAGCATCGAACACTGGTACGGGATTCCCGATGCGGCGCTCGACGACGGCGTGCAGCATTTTCCCACGACTTACAACTACTCGAATGAAGGCGACCGTTTCCGCTACGGCGGCCATCTGTTTCGCGAAGCGAATCCGGCCACGCTGCTGAAGGTGCTGGAGGCGATGGTGAAGGCGAACGTCGCGTGGGATCCGACGTTGAGCATCTACGAAGCGAACCGGGACTTGCAGCGCTCAAAGACGGCGCCGTGGTTCAAGGATTACCTGCATCCTACGCTCGAGAAATATTTCGAGCCGAACGTGGCCAATCATGCGTCATATTTCGATCATTGGACGTCGACCGACGAGGCGTACTGGAAAGAGAATTACCGGCTGTGGATGGCGGCTCTGCGCGAGTTCGACAAGATGGGCGGACTGATCGGCGTGGGCGACGATGCGGGGTTCCTGTATTCGCTCTATGGCTTCGGGCTGATTCGCGAAATGGAATTACAACAAGAGGCTGGGTTCCCGACGCTCAAAGTGATCCAGCACGCGACCTCGAACAACGCCAGGATTCTGGGCCAGGAAGGGAAGATGGGCAAGGTACGCGCAGGTTATCTGGCCGACCTGATCGTGGTGAATGGGAATCCGGTGGAGGACTTGAAGGTGCTGTATCCCACAGGGACGGAAACGTGGGTCAACGGCAAACCGGTTCACGGCGGGGCGGTCGAATGGACGATCAAGGACGGGATTCCTTATCACGCGCCGACGATGTTGAACGATGTGAAGGAAATGGTCGCGAAGGCTCGCGCGCAGAAGGGGACGAATGGTGGGATTTAAGAAGGCGCCAGTCCTGATGCTGTGCGCGGTTGCGGCTTGTGCGCAGAATTGGCCGTCGTTTCGGGGGCCGGGGGCGTTGGGGGTGGTGGAGCGGGCTTCGACGCCTACTTCGTGGGATATCGAGAAGGGGCGCAATGTGGCGTGGAAGCTCGATGTGCCGGGGCTTTCGCATTCCAGTCCGATTGTGTGGGGCGAACGGATTTACCTGGTTACCGCGATCAGCGAGGATCCTAATTCGGTGCTGCAATTTCCGCTGAAAGGCGCTCTGGACACGCGCACCGATACTTCGAAGCATGAGTTTCGGTTGATGGCAATCGACAAGACCTCGGGGAAAATTATCTGGAACAAGCTGGTTTACTCAGGCGAGCCGAAGTTGTCGCGGCATCCGCACAACAGCTACGCGGCGGCGACGCCGGCGACGGACGGGAAGCACATCGTGGTTTTTTTCGGCTCCGAGGGATTGTATACGTTCGATATGGACGGCACTCTTTTGTGGAAGCAGGATCTGGGGGTGCTGGATCAGGCCGCGTTCGATTTGCCGGAGTATAAATGGGGTTCGGCGAGCTCGCCGGTGATTTACAAGAACCTGGTGGTGGTGCAGTGCGATCAGATCCAGGGTTCGTTCATCGCGGCGTTTGACATCGGGACGGGGAAGCAGGTCTGGCGGATGGAGCGCGACACGATCCCCTCATGGTCGACGCCGGGGATTTATGAAGGCAAGACGGGCGCGGAGTTGATTGCGAATGGTGCGGAGTCGATTCGCGCTTACGATCCGATGACCGGGAAAGAGCTGTGGCGCATTAAGGGCACGTCGATGATTTCGGTGCCGACGCCGTTCGTGGCGCACGATCTGATTTTCTGCTTCACGGGATATTCGCGGTACATCCAGCCGATTTACGTGGTGCGGCCCGGTTCGCGGGGAGACATCACGCCGCCGAAAGACGCGACTTCGACGGAGCACGTCGCGTGGACGATGCAAAAAGGGGCGCCCTATCTGCCGACTCCGGTGGTGTACGGCGATTATTTGTACGTGGTGCTGGGAAACGGAATCCTGACCTGCTATCGCGCGGAGACGGGGGAGAAAATCTGGTCGCAGCGTCTGGGCAATGGCGGGACGTTCACCTCCTCGCCGGTGGCGGCGGGGGGAAAGCTCTATTTCGCGAATGAAGACGGCGACGTCTACGTGCTGAAGGCCGGACCTGTATACGAACTGCTGGCGCAGAATCACCTGGGCGAAGTGCAGATGGCGACGGCGGCGATTACGGGAGATACGATTCTTTATCGAACGCAGCATCACTTGATCGCCCTGAAGGGCGAGTAGCCAGTAGCCAGTAGAGCGCCTGCTACTGTTTTGGCTGTGGTTACGTCAAAATAGAGAAGTGTCCTCTCTCATTCTGACTACTGGCTACCGGCTCCTGGCTACTGGCTACTTCTAAATGACTCCCTTCGATTTTCGTTCCCGTACCCGAGTTTTGTTTGGCGCAGGCGAGTTTGCTCGCCTCGGTGAGATGGCGCGTGAGTTGGGCGGCACTCGCTGCCTGTTGGTGGCCGATCGAGGCATGATCGACGCCGGCTACGTGCAGGAGGCGACGCGCACGCTGAAGGCGCGACGCATGGAGGTGTTCGGTTTTCACGATTTCGAAGTGAATCCGACCACGGCGATGGTGGAGGCGGGACGCGTTTTCGCGGCGCCGCTCGAAATCAACCTGATCGTCGGGTTGGGCGGCGGCAGTTCGATGGATTGCGCCAAGGGCATCAACTTCGTGCTCACCAACGGCGGCAATATGCGCGATTACTGGGGCTACGGAAAAGCACTGCGCTCCATGCTGCCGATGATCGCGGTGCCGACGACCGCGGGAACCGGGAGCGAAGCGCAGAGCTATGCGCTGATCTCCGATCCGGAGACGCACGTGAAGATGGCTTGCGGCGATCCGAAGGCGTGCTTTCGCGCGGCGATTCTGGATCCGAGGCTGACCGTTTCGCAGCCTCCGGCGGTGACCGCGGCTACCGGTTACGATGCGATTTCGCACGCGATTGAGACGCTGGTGTCGACGCGCGGGAACGCGTTTTCGGAATGCTTCTCGCGCGAGGCATGGAGATTGCTGGACGCGAGTTATGAGCGCGTGCTGACGCATCCGCAGGATCTGGAGGCTCGGGGAGCGATGATCGCCGGCGCGCATTTCGCGGGGCTCGCGATCGAGAACTCCATGCTGGGCGCGACGCACGCCTGCGCGAATCCGCTGACGGCGCATTACGATATTCCGCACGGCGTGGCGATTGCGCTGCTGCTTTCGCACGTGGTCGATTTCAACAGCGAGGTGGCGAGCGAACGCTACGACGATCTTTACCGCGGCGACCTGGCGGGGCGTTTGCGCGATCTGGCGGAGATGGCGAGCCTGCCGCTGTCGCTGAGCGAGGCGAAGGTCCCCGAGGAAGCTCTGCCACGGCTGGCCGAGGAAGCCAGCGCACAGTGGACCGGCAAGTTCAATCCGCGAGTGTTCGATTCGGCGGCGGCGTTAGAGATTTATCGATGCGCGTATTAGCCATCGGAAACCGCTCCCTGTGGTCACGGCTCGGTAGCTGCCTGATACTTCTTGTGATTCCCTGTGCCGCGGACGACTGGCCGCAGTTTCGCGGGAATTCCAGCCTCACCGGGGTCGCGACTTCGACGGTTCCCAAGACGCTGAAGCTGCTGTGGACCTTTGAGGCGGGCGAGTCCATCGAATCCTCCGCGGCGATCGCCGCCGGGACCGTTTATGTCGGCTCGGAGAGCGCCGAGTTGATCGCGATTAATCTGGCCGACGGAACTTTGAAATGGAAATACAAAGTGAAGGACGGCATCGGCGAATCGTCTCCCGCGGTGCAGGATGGAATTGTGGTGGTGGGGGATCTATCGGGCGTGGTGCACGGGGTGAGCGCGAAGGACGGCAAGGGGATCTGGACGTTTGCGGCGAGCAGTGAAGTGAAGGCCTCCCCGGTGATTGTCGACGGCAAGGTGATCATCGGATCGTACGACGGGAATCTGTACGCGCTGGGGCTCAAGG
>JBEKOZ010000549.1:0-4024 GCA_049521275.1 Bryobacteraceae bacterium
AGGGCAGTGACGCGGGGTTAATAACCTTGTCTCACAAGGGGTGAGTGTCGGGACGAAAACGGCACCCAGCAAAATCGGCGCCGAACAGTACCGTTTTGTTGACCATTAAATTCATTGACGGTCCCCGCCGACACGCGCGCGTCACCCTACCCCTGCCGATTCATCAAGAACGTGGCCGTATTCCCAAAAAACTCCCGCAAAGTATCGCGCACCTCGCCCGGCAGCTCCGCCTCCTCCAGCGCCCGATTCATCAACTCCACCCACCGGTCCCGCGCCGCCGTCCCGATCGCGAACGGAGCATGCCGCATCCGCAGCCGCGGATGTCCCCGCGTTTCGATATACGTCGCCGGCCCGCCGAATCGAAACAGCAGAAAGTCCCGCAGCCGCCGCTCCGCGCCCTCCAGATCCTGCTTCGGATAAAGCGGACCCAGCACCTCGTCCGCCGGAACCTGCCGGTAGAACGCGGCCACCAGGCGCTCAAATCCCTCAAGGCCGATCACCGCGTAAATTTCTTGTTCTTCCACTAATGCGGGTGTCCCGTCCCCGTCCTTATATATTAAGGAGGCAGTTATGAAAAGCAAATTGATGGCAGCGGTACTGATGATGGTTTCGTTCGGAGCGGTTGCTCCGGCAGCGGTGGTAGTGGTTGCGGCCCAGCCCGTCGTGGCGGTTCGCGTAGCCCCGGTGGTTGTTTACGCCGCCCCCCGTTATTATGTGGCTCCCGTTTACCCCGTCTATCCGGTTTACGGATATCGCGTGTACGGCTATGGCTACGGCTATCGCGCTTATGGCTATCGCGGTGGTTACGGCTATCGTGGCGGCTATCGCGGTCGCCGGTAAGCGATGCACGCCCATTCCCGAGCACATCGGTCAGCCGGAAATGGCGTTGTGTGAATCGTGTAAGTCAGCTTCGTGTGATCGACGCCAAGGCGCCATCTGGCCCTTGGCCACGGGATAGCTGAACCTGCTGATAACCCCGTGGCGTAAGCCCGGGGATTCGCTTGTCCACCATCGAAAAGTCACCGCCGCAACAACGTGTCCCACGCCGTCATGACGTACGTTAACTGCGGGTTGGGCTGCTCCACTCCCTGCGTAAATAAAATCTTCGAGCCATCCCGAGTCACCGCCAGCGGCATGGAATCAAAGACCAGGCCTGCTGGAAGACGGACGTCAAACAGAGCCTCCGGCGGACCAGCGTGGATCGTGTTGCCTTTCACCTCCACCCGCAGAGAATAAATCGTCGACCCGTTGCGGTAGAGAATCTCCTTGCCATCGCCGCGCCAGACGCCATCTTGTCCGCCCGCGGAGGTAAGTTGCGTGCGCAAACCGCTTAAAGGAAACGGCTGCGCAAACAGCTCCCTTCTGTCCCCGATTGCGGCCGAGTAGACCACCCAGCGGCCGTCGGGAGAAAACCGGCCTTGCATCGTTTCCGCCACCAACTGCGGTTTCGCCATCTCCGGCGAGCCGTCCAGCCGGGTGGAATAGAGGCTTATGCCCTCTTTGTACAGCACTATTTTTCCATCGGCCGAAACATCGTGCAACCTAGCCAGTGCCGGCAGCCGTCCCAGCGGCTTTTCCGGGCCACCCTCCGCGGCGCGCTCCAGCAAAACGTAACCGTCCCCCTCCTTCCGGCCATATAGAATGTGCGCGCTGTCCGGCATCCACAACGGCTCCCTGGTTATCCCCGGCAAGGCCACCTGTCCGCTCCGATTCTCTTCCACGATGCCGAACCCCTCGTGGTCGGCGATGGTGTGCACCAAGACATGCCTCTCATCCGGCGACAGTCCTGCGATGACCCCTGTGCAGGGAGGACCGGCGGTCCCGGAGACCCGGCCTCTCCGGTCGAACCATGTCAATTGAGCGAGCCCGACGCGTCCTCCCAGCCATGCCAGAACGCCGTTGCGGGACACTGAAAACGACGCCCGGAGCGGCGAGCTCCAGCCCGACTCGGAATACACGCCATCCACCACCCGCTCCGGCTCTCCTTCCAGCGTTCCCAGGTGGACGTTCAACTTTTGCGCGTAAAGCTTATCGCTGCGCACATACAGCAACCTTCCCCCACCCGAGGGGGTATAGTGACCGGCGGTCGTGTTCCTGCGGAGAAGGATCGGTCTCCGGGCGATCCCTCCGTTCTCCCACGTCGCCAGATACAGGCCCGGCTCATCGTCCCCTTCACGGCTCCAGGCGAACAGCACGTTCTTGCCGTCGGGCAGAAACTCCGGATAGAAGAACCGGCCGTTCGTGAGCCCGGGGACTTCCACCCGAACTGGGTCACCACCATTTGCCGGCAATAAAGAGAGCTCGCCCATGTTATTTTTAAGAGCCGCCATCAGAATTGTGCCGTCCGGCCCCCAGGAAAATCCACGCGTGATCCCGGTCTCGGGCCAGAGCGTCACGGGCGGGCCATTCGGCACCGGCAAGCGAATGAGTTTCCAGCCTGCGCGAAAAAAGACCTGAGACCCATCGGGCGACCATGTGGGCGAGTCGTTGAGATGAGCTTGCGTGTAAATTGGGATCTCTTCAAGCGAGTCCAGACGGCGCCAGCACAGCCCTCGCGAGTTGCTGTAAACAATAGCCGATCCATCCGGCGAGACCACCGCATCCGCCCTTCCCAGCGAGAGCGAAAGCGACCAGTTCTTCACCGGTGCGCGAGTCTCCCACGGTCGCAGCCAGAGAACAAGCGCCAGTATGGCAACCAGCGTAATCGCCGCCGCGAATATCAGCCGATACCGATTGCCCGGAGCGGCCTGGACGGGTGAAACCTCAGGCGGCGTCTCCTCGGTAACCGTCTCAGCGGGAGGCATCTCGACCGTTCCAAGAAACCGGTAGCCCCGGCGCGGCAAAGTCTCGATATAGCGCGCGTCTCCGGCGGATTCTCCCAGCGCGTCACGCAGCTTCTGAATCGCCGCATTGATGCTGTGATCGAACTCGACGACGGTATCGAGAGGCCACAGCTTCTGCCGGATCTCCTCGCGCAAGACCACTTCTCCCGGATGCCTCAACAGCATCAGCAGAATCTCAAAGGTTTGCGGCCCGATCCTGATTTTAATTCCGTGCTTCCGCAACTCGCCCGCCCGGGAATCGAGTTCGAACGGACCGAAACGGAGGCGGCGTTCCGGCGGAACCACCCGGAGAGCGGGAATATTCTCTGGCATCCTCGTCACCAATAAAGATCGAATATTTTAGTGAGCTTAACACAACTCCGCTAACCCCAACCACATGAGCGAGATAACCGGTGAGATAAAAATGATGCATAAATCAGACCACGGGTATTCAAATACCGGACACTTCGCTTCACAATCGCGCTCATCCCGCCCACTGGCGGAAGGAGAAAAGGAATCTATGTTGAATAAACAGGCCCTGTTTTTTCTGGTCGCCGGCTGTAATTTCAGCTACGCCGCCACCCTGGTCGTCGGAACGCCTTTCGTCGGTACATGCCCGTCTCCGTCTTCCACTACCTACGCCACCATCGGTGCCGCGCTCGCCGCAGCCGCGCCCGGTGATGAAATCGACATCTGTCCCGGCACCTACGCGGAACAGCTTGTGATTACGCAACCCGTGACGTTACGCGGTATCGCCTCCAATGGCGTCGCGCGCGTCCTGATCCAGCCGACGACGTTATCCAACGTCGGGACCTTGTCGTCTCAGGCCGTGATCAGCGTGGTCAATACCCACGGCGTTGTGATTGAAGGCCTGGCCATCGACGCCAGCATGAACTCCGTCAGCGGATGTACCGTCACGCTTGCCGGGATTCATTTTTATAACTCCTCGGGCCGGGCCGCAAACAATGCAATCTCTGGCGCGCAGTTGGCCAATCCGCTAAGCTGTACGACACTGTTCCCCGGCAACGGATTCGGCGTCCAGGTAGATACTGCCACCGGCCAAACCGGGCCATTTACCGTATCGATCAACGGCAACAGCATCCACGATTTTAATCGGAACGGTATCCTGGTGAACGGCGCCGGAATCACGGCGGAGATTAGTGGAAACACCATTTCCGGAATCGGACCCAGCACCGGGTATA
>JBEKOZ010000550.1:0-4023 GCA_049521275.1 Bryobacteraceae bacterium
ACCAGTTCCTGCTAAACAAGAACATTCAGCAGGTTTATTGCCGCAACGAGTTGAACTGTGCTTTCTCGGCGGAAGGATACGCCCGAGCCAACGGCGTGGCCGCATGATTGTACCCGAGAACTCCTCGAGTCGGGATCACGAGTCTCTATCGCGAATGCCCGACCTGAGCAGCGAGCGTAAACGATTGAATAACAGCCAAACCATTGCCGGGCCGACCTCGGACTTGATGAACTTCTCACCCAAACCCGGCCATGCGAGGCTTTTTCGAAGCTCGCCGCGGCATCTAGTAGGTAAGCATCCGATGAACACCGTGAGCGTTGTGAGCTTCCGGCAACCGTAGGTAAATTCAGAGACAGTAACCCTGCGCCAACCAGTAGTGCCAATCGCCGATAGCCACACCTGTCGAAGAATCCGGATCGACGGCTTTCAGGTGCGAGAGAGGGATTGCCAGCTTCCGCCCTTGCCAGCGGATTTGCACGAGCATGTCATGCTTGCACACGTCCTCGATGGCCATGCGCAAGACTTCGACGGTTTCCCCCTTCCGGAGTGGCGAGACCGCGCTCGCGGCCACACATCTTGCCCGGAACGGGAAAGTGATCTTGCCTTCCAGGTAGTAATACCAGCTCATGGCCTGCTCTTCCGGACGCGCGTCGACGATCGCTTCGTTGTAGATCCGGTCCTCGCGAACGGGGTCTGGCTTGGGGCGCTTCATGGGCGTGTTCCCAGGATTCGGCGGACGGAAGTGCGTCCGATCCGCAAGCGACGGGCGATTTCAGATTTGCTCATGCCGGCGCGGTGTAGTTTCCGGATTTCCAGCGCGTGTGCCGCGGCGGTTGCTGGTCGGCCCAGTTGTTTTCCGCTCCGGCGCGCTTCGGCCAAGCCAGCTCGTGTCCGTTCACGCAGGATCTCCCTTTCGAACTCGGCGAAGATCGCCAGCAGCCCGGCCATCGCGCGACCGGCGGGTGTGGTCAGGTCCAGTGCCTCCGTCATGGAAACGAAACCCACTCCGAGGTGCTCCAGTTCCTGGAGTGTCGCCAGCAGGTCTGTAACAGAGCGGCCCCAGCGGTCCAGCCGCCACACCAACACGATATCGATCTGGCGCCGGCGAGCCGCCTCCAGGAGTTTCTCGCGGGCTTCTCGCCGCACAGAGCCGGAGTTCACCTCGCGGATCTGCAAGGCGATCGTCCAGCCACGGCGAACAGCATACTCGCGCATAGCGCGGTTCTGCATCGCCAGAGTCTGCTGGTCGCTGGTCGAGACCCGGGCGTACAAGCCGGCCCGGAACATTTTCCCCGTCCTGCGTGACTGGCCAAAAACGTCAGCCGATTTTGGCTTCCCGGAAGCCGGTTTTGCGGCCATTCCAGGATATTAATCCTTTTCGGCCAGCGCCTTCCCTCAGGCCGAAGCCCAGCGGTGGGGCAGCAGTTCGTCGAGCCGGGTGATGGGGTGGGATGCGATGCGCGAGAGCACATCCTGAAACCAGGCGAACGGGTCCACCTTCACCAGTTCGCAGGAGGCGACGAAGCTGCGCAGCACCGCCGCCGTTTTCCCGCCGCGGTCGCTGCCGAAAAACGTCCAGTTGTTGCGGCCCACGGCCCAGCCGCGCAGAGAACGCTCGGTCTGATTGTTGTCGATCGATAGATCCGGATTTTCGCAATAGCGCGTCAGCGCGATCCAGTTTTTCAGGATATAGTTCACCGCGGCTCCCGCCTCACTCTTGGGCAAAAGCTCTGCGCGAATCTGTAGCAAGTAAGCATGCAGCTTGTCTAATACCGGCCGCGCGCCCTGTTCACGCATGAGCCGGAGGTCCTCACCGCGCAGCGCTCGTTGGCGCGCCAGCTTTTCCACCCGATATAACTCCGCGATCATCAGCAACAGGGTCCGCATGCGCGAGGGATCGTTGTCGAGCGCTTGATGCACGTGCCGGCGCGCGTGCGCCCAGCAGCCCACTTCCACCATCCCGCGCTCGGGCTTCAGGAAAAAAGAATCGTAGGCCACATATGCGTCAGCCTGCAGATATCCGCGATACTGCCGAAGAAACTCTTCCGGCCCGGCGCGCTCTCGCGTCGCCGTGTAGTCATAAACCACCGCCACATGCTCCCGATCGCCCACATACGGCCAGATTCTTCCTTTACGCGCTTGCTTTCGATTGCGATCCAGCACCTTCACCGGCGTATCGTCCGTACCCACGACTTTAGAAGCCAGCACGTGCCGCTTCAGCCGCTCATATAGAGGTTGGAGCAGTTCGGCCGACTGCGCCATCCAGCCGCACAAGGTTTGTTCGGCGATCTCGATTCCGTGCCGCCGAAACATTTTCGCCTGCCGATGTAAGGGCAAGTGATCGGCCAGCTTGCTCACAATCACCTGCGCGAGAACCGATGCCGACGCCGTACTCTTCTCGATGGGCTGCGGCGGTTTGCTGGCTGTTTTCACCGTGCACACGCAGGCGTAAGTGAAACAGGCATCCTCGATCACCTTCATCTGCGCCGGAAGATATTCATAGCGCTCACTCACCTCTTCGCCGATGCGCCGCAGATCCTGATCACAGGCGGCGCAATGCTTTTCCTGGTCCTCCAGATCGTGCTCGATCCGTTCGCGCTTCAGATGCCGCGGGAGCGGTTTTCTGCCGCGTGGCTTTCCGCTGCCGGATGCGGATGCGCCGGCCGGCGGCTCGTCATCGGGATCGTCCGATTCTTCCGCTTCCGGTAAACTCATTCCCAACTCAGCGGCGAACAGCGCCAGCTGTTCGCGGGAGAGTTGCTCACTTTTCGATCCGGTTTTGGCCTGAAGAAGCTGCCGCAGCAGGCGCTCGGTACGATCCAGTTGCGAGGTTATGTCGACCAACATCCTCTTCAACGTTGCCGGATCTTCAGGAAGCGTTTTGGGATCGACGGGCAAGCTCAAGTGTAACGGGAAAGGTCTTTTCCACCAAGAGAAAACTGCAACGATCGCCAATGTTTATGCGGCTTGGATCGCTTTGCGTTGATACCGTTTGCGGCGCTTGGCCTGACTCAGATCGATGCCGCTCAAAAGCGCGCCCAGCTCTTGCGCGGTGATCTCCCGCCGCACTTCGCCCGCTTCGGAAAACGGCATCGCATAGGTGCCTTCCTCCAGCCGTTTGGCCCACACCGCGAATCCATCTCGATCCCAATACAGGATCTTCACCCGATCGCGGCGTTTGTTGCCGAACACGAATAAATGACCAGCGAAGGCGTCCAACTGGAGCACTGCATTGACCAGTGCATGCAGCCCATCGAAGCTTCGCCGCATGTCACATGGCGCGGTCGCCAGATACACCCGCACACTGGCCGGCAGATGAATCATCGCGCTTCGCGCAATATGCCGAGCACCAGCCGCACCGTGGCCGCGTCCGCGCCAGGGCCAATGTGAAGTCGGTCACCGGAAGACAAGATCAACTCGACCGGCTCACCACGCTGCGCGCGCACAGCTGGAGTCTCCACCAGCGCGAAGCCGATCGGCTGGCCCTTTTCCGCGAGCCGCTTCCTCCACGCATAAAACGACGGACTGCCCACTCCGTTCTCCTGGCAGAAAGCTTCTACCGTCTTCCCACTTTGCTTGTGCCGGGCGATCAACTCGGTCCAGAACTTTCGCCGCTCGGCTTGCCCTTCTCGTTTCGTCATGCCACCACTATGTACCGCAGTCTTCCCGCGGACCAGTGGTGTTCATCGGATGCTTACGAATTAGCAGCCGATAATGCTTGATAAGAGGGAGCATACCGCGCACATCGCCACCTCCTCTTATCGAGCGCATGCCACAACCAATATTGGTTCTGGCAAGCCTTAAGGCGGAACTTCAGAGTCCGCGCGGCGATCTCCATGCGCGTCGGGAAAGAGAACGAGGCACCTCGCCAGCATGCTCCCAAAGGCGAAATCCTCCGATAAATGCGTTCGCGTTGTCGCCCGCGCGGCAGCCTGCGGGCAGCGTCTGAAGGTGCTTTACGTTTCCGCCGCCCAGAACCACGTCGTCCGGTTCGAGCGCGGTGATCAAGCGCGCTACAACATC
>JBEKOZ010000551.1:0-4022 GCA_049521275.1 Bryobacteraceae bacterium
CCCGACTCGTCCCGTGGTTTCGCTAAAGACCGCATGGAAGAACGCCAGAAAGAAGGCGAAGGTTGAGGGCCGATGGCATGACAACCGGCACACGTTTATTACCGGGCTTGCCGAATCGGGCGAAGCGAGCGATGAAACCATCAGGGACATGGCGGGCCACGTTTCACGTCAAATGCTGAAGCACTATTCCCACATCGGCATGGTAGCCAAACGGCGGGCCGTCGAATCGCTGGTTTCAAAGAAAACCACTCTTGTAATCACTACGGCTGAAACGATAGCGCCCGAAGTGGAAATGCTAGAGATTCCAGGGAGCGCCGCCAAAGAATCCCCCAAAGTGGCGCTCCTCAACTGAGAAAATGGGGTCTAGTTTGCTTGTAAGTTATAGAAAAGATTGGCTCCTCAGGTAGGACTCGAACCTACAACCCTTCGGTTAACAGGACAAGAATAAACGTACTATCAGAGAGTTACGCGGAACGGTCGGCAACCTGACGCGCTGATAGGGAACGCAACGGACCGCTTATTGTGGGGATAACGTGGGTTTGGACGTCAGGCTGCGGCCCCCGCGAAGGTATAGTCGCCGACGTCCAGCTTGGGAAGCTACGCAACACTTTAATATCAACACTATAGACTGACAGGGCGGCTGATTCGGGAGCATCAAACACACTGGAGTTTATGGAGTTTTCAGAAAAAGCCTCGAAATGGAATGCAAATGGAATGCAAGGCTCGGGGTATCAATCGCGAGATCATCGAAAAGATCGATCCTGTGAGCATCTATGGTCTTATGAACGTAATTTCCGGCGAATCCCCGTGGCTGATTTCTACAGGAGAGTGGAATCGCGACGGGACCGTTTTCGAAGGCGATTTTGCCAATCTGGACGTCGTGGGTTCGAGCCCCGTCTGTCAACAACTGAGGAAGATCCACCGATTCTTCATTATCCCGTCTACTCCATTAAGCCAAATTCGTTGAGGCGCACTGGCTTTCGGGTTGTGGTTTTCGAAGCACCGCGGTTTCGAGTTTTCTGACGGCTGCTCGCATCTGATCCATATCCGAACTCGTATAGACCTCCAGGCTCACGCCGAGCCCATGGCCCGTCTGATCGGATGCCACTTTCGGGCTCCCGCCTTCTGTGAGAGACTGGCGTTTGTCTTCCCGCAGACCTGGAACGTCGGCCATTCGAAGCCAACCACCTCCAATTTCGGACACATGTATCGCCGCCAAAGATTGTCGAGCGAGAGGGGACTCGTCAGCTTCTCGGACGGAAAAACAAAACCATCCGGCGTGGACCCTTGCGCCAGATCGGTCACTCTTTGATCAAGGCGAGCGTGCCGTCTGAAATCGCGCCTTCGCGGGTCTTTCCATTTCTCGTTGTATTCAACGCCCGTTTGTGGATGCGCTCCTCCACGCGGATGGCGTCGCTTTCGAGCGTCTTCCAGCGAAGAGCAAGAATCTCTCCGGGACGAAGTCGTCGAAGATCGCGAACCGTGAAATCGGTTTCTCCCTGAGATCGAACGCCGCTACGCGGCTGATATTCCTGTTCGACCAGCATTTTTTCGACCCAGGAATAAACCTCCGCGCGATTTTGCCCGCTGAATTCATTCCTCGCTGGCCTTTTAAAAAATCGTTGATTTGCGAATCGGTAAGACTTTCGGCATTCCGCATTCTGATGTGCGCATTCCCCAGCGGTTTGTCCACCCCGATCCTCCCAGTTCAGGATCATCTTGTATTCGATAACTCTAAATCAGGAGCAAAAACGGAAATTCGGGGTACAATCTTTACATGCGTGAACTGCCGATCGTTTGCCTGTTGGCTGCTTCGGCTTTCGCTCAGGCCGGAAAGTTGGGCGCCTTCACCAATTCCGACGACGTAGGCGGTCCTCCGATCAAAGGGTCCGCGGAGTTTGACGCCTCCACAGGGCGGTACCGGATCTCCGGCTCCGGCACCGATATCTGGGCCAAGGCGGATCAGTTCCACTATGTTTGGCGAGAGATGTCGGGCAACTTTGCAGTCACGGCCACCGCCCAATTTCTCACTGAAGGAAACGAGCACCGCAAGGCCGTGATCATGCTCCGCAAGACTCTCGACGCCGATTCGCCATTCGTCCACCTCGTGGTCCACGGCAACGGCATGCCGGGAGTTCAGTTCCGCAACGTCAAGGGCGATAATACCAACACGGTGGATCTCCCGATAGAAGGTCCGGGGACGTTCCAGTTGAAGCTGGTGCGGCAGGGCTCCACGATCACCGTGTGGTTGGCCAAGGGCGGCGCGGCGTTGCGGGAACTTGGACACACCGACAACCAGTTGGGAAGCCCGGTGTTAGTCGGGCTCGGAGTCAGCTCGCATACACAGGCCGCGTCGAACACTGTGTTGTTTTCGGATGTGTCGGTGGAACAACTACCGTCACCGGCCGGCAAGTAACTCCGCCGGTAAGATCCATTGCTCGTTTTGCGTCTTAGTCGTGCATTTCAACAGAGACGTATAATGTCTACCATGCGTAAGCTTTCGCTTATCTGCCTGCTGACTGCCTCGGCTTTCGCCCAGAGCGATAACCTGGGCGCCTTCACCAATTCCGGCGACGTCGGCGATCCTTTGCGGAAAGGGTCCACGGAGTTTAGCGCATCGAGCGGCCAGTATCGAATCACCGGCTCCGGCGCTAACATCTGGGCCAAAGAGGATCAGTTCCAATATGTCTGGCGAGAGATGTCGGGCAACTTTGCAGTCACGGCCACCTTGCAGTTCCTCGGTCAAGGAGAAGAACACCGCAAGGCCGGGATCATGCTCCGCCAGTCTCTCGATACCGATTCGCCCTATGGTGACTTCGTGATCCACGGCAACGGCATGCCTGGGCTTCAGTGGCGGAGCAACAAGGGCGAAAACACCAACACGTTCGATCTCCCGTTCGATAGTCCGGGCAAGTTCAAGCTGAAGGTGGTCCGGACCGGCGTCGGGATTGCCCTGTCACTCGCCAAGGACGGCGCGGAGTTGAGGCAAGTTGCGCGCACCGAGGTCACGTTTCGAAGCCCGATACTGGTCGGACTCGTAGTCTGCTCGCATAAAGCGGACGCGTCGGACACCGTGATATTTTCGGATGTGTCGGTAGAACAACTGGCGCCGCCGGCCGGCAAGAAACAATAGCCCAGCCCCCGAGTTGCGCTCCGATCCAGCTTCACCCGCAGTGGCAATCACGTTCGCTTCCCGACGTACCAGGGCGCGCTCACTGTAAAGATCCGTTCATTGCCGCGGGCGAGCAGCACCCATTCGAGAAGCCGCGCACGCTGATTGTGGAGGAAGTATTCGTACCATTTGTCTTCCACCAGCTCGGGTATCACCACAATGATGCTGCGCGCCGGTTGCTCCTTCGAGAGATCCAGAACGAACTGCGCGATCGGAACGATCACGAAGCGGTAGGGTGAAGGCAAGACTTGCAGTTTGGGCGGTTCCTTGCCCGCCTTGCGAAAGGGCTGCTCCACATAGTGTTCCCAGTCCGCCTGCAACAGTTCGAAGTGCTCGCCAGGCTCCACGTGTACGGCGATCACTTCCGATGACAGCCGGGCGGCGAATTCAATTCCGCAGCGGGTGATGTCGCTCCAGCTCTCTACGGGTACGACGACAATGGGGGCCTCGGCGAGCCTTGCGGCGTTGACGGGAACCTTGCATGCAGTGAGCAGCTTTATAGAGTGGTAGTGGCGGCGGACAGAGACGAAGAGAAGGATCGTCAGTGGAATGAAGAGAAGCGTAATCCATGCGCCTTCGACGAATTTCGCAACCAGTACCACAATCACCGTGATGCCGGTGACTATTCCGCCGATCCCGTTGACCACTGCGTACTTCACCCAGTGCGGACCGCGATTCTTTCGCCAGTGCATCACCATGCCGATCTGCGAAAGCGTAAATGCCAGAAAGGCGCCCACCGCATAGAGCGGGATCAGTCGATCGGTCACGCCCCCAAAAAGAATCAGCAGGCCGCCGCACAGTAGCGCCAGGGCAACAATTCCTTAGGTATACACTAACCGCCGCCCGCGGT
>JBEKOZ010000552.1:0-4022 GCA_049521275.1 Bryobacteraceae bacterium
CTTGTGCCGGTCCGTTGAATAGCACGGATACTCCAGCCAATCGACCACGCTTTCCGGCCAGCACACTCCCAGATGCGCGGCCGCCAGGACCTCGAGCGACGAGCCCCAGCTGTGGAACGCGAACCGCAGCCCGGCCCGCGCGATGTCCGGAAACAGCCGCCGGGCCGTCCCGAAACCTCCCTGGCACACCACGTCCATCTGCACATAATCCACCGCCCGCGATTGGATCAGGTCCAGATACCGCAGTTCGTTCGGCTCGTGCTCGCCGCTCGCCAGCGGCACCAGGTCCAGCTCGTTTAAAGCCACGTACGCGTCGTGATCGTCGGGCGGCATCGGCTCTTCGAGCCACAGAATGCGGTATTCGGCCATCGCCTTCGCCAGGCGCTCCACCGTCTGCTGCGAATAACTCTTGTTGCCCATGCGCCACCAGGTGTGCGCATCCACCATGATTTCGAAATCGGGTCCGGTAGCCTGCCGGATCTGCCGGACGGCTTCGAGATCGGCCTCGGGGCCGCAGCCCGGCCGCATCTTATAAGCTGTAAACCCCAAATCGCGCGCCAGCACTGCCTCTGCCGCATAGCCCTCCGGCGCCTGGTACATTCCGGAGCTGCCGTAGAGCCGGATGCGATCCCTCACCCGCCCGCCGATCAGCTCGCTCACCGCCACGTTGCGAGCCTTCCCCGCCAGGTCGTACAGCGCAATCTCAACCGCGCTATAAACCTTGCTTACCTCCGCGTCCGCGCCGGCCCCTTGCTGAAACAGGATCCGCAAAGCGTCGGGATCGCTCAGCGTGCGGCCGGCCAGGAACGGCGCGATCAATTGATCGATCGTCTGTTTCGACTGCACACTCGCCTGGCCCGGCGCATACCCGAACAGGCCTTCATCGGTCGAGACGCGGATCAGCATGGCGTCGCGCTTGAGGATGGTCCGCTCGCCGCCGAAGTACGTCAGCTTGACAGGCTCGGGGAGTTGGTAGGACAGAAGATAAGCTTCGATGCCGGTAATCTTCATCTTAGAAGGGGAGGGTCGATTAACATTCTAGCGGAACCCAAGCAGCATGGGGCAGGGCCGCGCCCTGCCAAGCCCCGATCACTAAAAAAAGCCGGGTGTTGTTGAGACACCCGGCGAGGAGCACCCACAAGTAGCTCGGAGGAATCTGCTTGTGGTTGTGGAGGAAATCGAAAACGCCTGGCCGTCAGCCGAGCAAGCCGCCATGTCCCAGGCATGCCACTTCCCAGCCCGAAACGCGATACCTCGCCAGCAAGGGAGGAAGCACCAGGTCGACGACATTCGGTTTGGCGGATCGAAAGCATCCCGGCGCGGAGACAATCGGAGTCTCCTCTTTATAACCGAGCAAGAATAAATTACCCGGCTCGACGGGCGCCAGAAACCTCTCCAGATGGCAGCCGGCGCGCGTCATGGCGCGGCCAATGACGTCGTCGGGACCCGCCGGCGCCGTGGTCGACGCCACCAGGATCGCCGCTGGTTTTGCGCGCAGCAGGTGCTGGAACCCGCGGGCAACGGCGCTTTCTTCTTCCTGTACGGCAAGCACGAACGCCGGAGTGACTCCAAAATGCTCCAACCGCTGGCGCATGATGCCTTCAAAAAGCTGCCTGGCCCTGTCGCCGTGCACCGGATCGGTATAAAGCACCCCAACCACCGGATTGCGAATCGGCCTCGCCTGGAGAATCGGCCCGCGTTCCCGCAAAATATTGATAACTGCGTCCAGATGCGATTGCGCCACCGCGAACGGAGCGCTCTTCACCGTGGCGACGCGTTGCCCGGCTGGGGCGAAGCTGAAGTTCGTGTTCGTCGCGATCACAATGCTCGCCGTGCAGTTGATCTGCTTCAGCAATTCATCGTCGACCAGAACGCAGCTGTCCTCGGTCGCGAACAGATTGGCGCGTCCGCCGGCGGCTAGCCGGATCTCCAGGCATCCGCAGCCCATCTCCGCCGCTGCCTGGCACACCGCGTCGTCTTCGCCCACCTCGCCGTCCTCGAGTTCGGTAACCCAGACCTGACCCAGTCCTTCCGTTTCGAGCAGGCGGACATCCTCCTCGCTTAACACATGACCCTTCGCCAGCAGCTTGCGCCCGCCCGGACGAAAAATCGTGCAGCAAAGAATTCTCCCCGTCGAATCCTTGACGCCGACCGTTTGTGCTTTCATTTTCCCTCCCGACTTTGGCGCTGGGCGAATTTTCTGGAACTGCTTTGCGTACAGCCTAGTGGCACGGACACCGAAAATATCTCAGATAAAAGCACAAGGAATGGCAGCATCCCTTTTTGAACTACTTTCGTGGACAGATTCCTCCGTTCCAAATAGGAATAAACGAAGCGGGAATCTATGCGCTCCGCACTTCGAGGTCTGAACCCGCGGCCCTCCCTTGGCTTGCAACCGCCAGGACGAACCGGTCGCGAAAAGGATGTGCCGTGAGCTCGCATATCAGATTAAAATACCACTTTGTGGCAGCTACCACGTAAATATAATGGCGAGAACTTGGAAAAACTGTGCAGTAATGCTCACTCTGCGGCAAATATGAAATATGCCGGGTGGCCTGTCAATCGTGTAGGACTATGTTCAACAGAGAACTGTGAACCCGCACCCCTCCGTTATATTTGATGAAGCCGAGTTTCCGGAACTTGTTCATAAAATGGCTCACCCGGGATCGCGTGGTTCCGATCATTTCGGCCAGTGTTTCCTGGCTGATTTTCGCGATCACCATATCCGGCTTGCTTTCTTTTCCATAGTTTGCCAACAATAGCAGCACCCGCGCCAGGCGTTTCTCGCTGGAGTTGAAAAGCTGGTCCACCAGATCCTCCTGAATCCGGATGTTGCGGATCAGCAGGTAAGCCAGGAATTTCTCTGAGAATGCCGGATCGGCTCGCAACGCCAGCACTGTCGCTTCTTTCTTGATGCGCACGACCTTGCAATCGGTCAGCGGCGTAGCGGTGGACATCCGCAACATCTGGCCGGCCATGCATCCCTCTCCCAAAAAATCGCCAGGTCCCAGGATGGCAACCACCGCTTCCTTGCCGCGGTCCGACACCACTCCTAGCTTCACTTTGCCCTTCTCGATGTAAAAGATGGAATCGGCCGGCTCGCCCTGGCGAAAAATCGCCTTCTTGGACTTGTATTCGCGAATCGTCTTACCGCCCTCTATCCGGGCCAGGAAATCATGCTCGTTGGCTGGTTCGGCCTTCGCTTTCATGTCGATGCCCTTCTTCACTTTGCCGGCGACGGCTTCACCCTCCTTGGGAGAGGTTGCACAAAGCAAAAGGACGAAAGACTTCTGTGAATAGTAGGCACTCACACGAAGTATAGTCGCCGCGCCATTACGGCGCTGTTCAAAAGTGAGCAGGGAAAAAAGCCAGGTTAATCGTGCAAAACAACGCTGAGTAGCGAACGATCCACTTCCAGATTGCCGTTGTACCTGATGAAACCAAGCTTGCGGAACTTGTTCATAAAGTAGTTCACTCGCGATCGCGTGGTACCGACCATCTCCGCCAGTGTTTCCTGGCTGATTTTCGCAATCACCTGGTCCGATTCGCTCTCTTTTCCAAAACTTGCCAGCATCAGCAGCACCCGCGCCAGCCGCTTCTCGCTCGAATTGAAGAGTTGATCCACCAGGTCCTCCTGAATCCGGATGTTCCGCGAGAGCAGATACCCCAGGAACCGCTCTGAAAACGCCGGATCGTCGTGCAATGCCCGGATCGCCGATGTTTTATCGAGCCGGACAATCACGCATTCCGACAGCGGAGTGGCGGTGGCCATGCGCCGAACTTCACCTGCCAGGCAAGCCTCGCCCAAAAAGTTGCCGGCCCCCAAAATGGCAACCACCGCTTCCTTGCCCCGTTTCGAGACGACGGTTAGCTTGACCTCTCCCGCTTCTATGTAAAAAATGGAGTCGGCCGCATCGCCTTGGCGGAAAATCGCCCTGCGCGGAGTGTACTTCGCCGTGCTCTTGCCGCCATTTATCTTCGCCAACAAGCTTCGCCCATCAAACGCCTGGGCCTTCGTTTTC
>JBEKOZ010000553.1:0-4022 GCA_049521275.1 Bryobacteraceae bacterium
CGCTCGCTTGGGAGGGACTCAGCGATGCGCAAAAGATGATCGACAGTAGTGCGGGCACTCTAACAGTCATTTGCACTCAGAGGTACCGGCCAAGCCGAATTCTACTCCTTGGCCACGTTGTTGGTGATTGATAACGCCTGTTATCCGCAGTGATTTTTTTGAATCACTTCGGTGGTTCGGTACAGAGCGGATAATCGGGCCACAGCCTTTCTGCGTCGGCGTGACCAAGCTTTTCATGGAAGTCTTTCCACGCCTCAGGCATTACCTCGCAGACTTCGCCGCACCCTCGACCTTGAGACAGGCAACTAAAGTCAATGTGCTGCGCGCGCTTCCGTTCCTCAGCGCTCGCCGTTGGAGTAAGGTCCGTTTCGAACCCAAATGCACTTTCATATTTGCCAAGTTTCGTGATATTGCGCCGGACCGAATAGGAATCTGATATGCCCGCTTGTGCTGGTTCAAATCTAGGTAAGGCCGGACTCACGTCAGTACCAAACCCACGCCAGCGGCCGTTTGACGCCCTGTACAATACCCAAAAGGAATATCGGTCTACCGTTCCGCTCACGATACTTATCTGAGCGTTCCCCCGCCATTCCGGAATGCCGAGGCGCGGCATGGATTGGTGTTTCTGAAATAGCAATTCCACCGGGCTGTTGTTCATCAGCAGAATGTAGGTACAGTGCTCACGATGGTCAGGGGCTGCGCAGTTTTCTCTGGGGTAGCTGTTTTTCAGCCAATACGGGGGTGGCGCAATTCCGAATTTCGCTGCGATTGCATCGGCGACGGTGTGGTCGGACTTTCCGATTTCCAATCGTTCAATTTCATCCACGACCTCCTGCGCTCGCTTAACTCGATAAGCATTGTCTCGCCGCAGGTACACTCCGGCCAGAACAACAGCCAAGGCGACGGCTAGGGTGAATGTCAGGAGAGCTAGCAAAAATTTTCGCATCGACTCGATTGAACACCAAGCGCAGCGAAAGCTGTACCAATTATTGAGGAGATGTTCCTAGCTATTTATAAATCGGTTGTTTGCCAGTAATCCGATTTGGCTGTCGTCGGCTAACATCCAGAGGATTACTAGGCCTTTCACATGTACGGTAACGGCGTTAACCAGGCATTAGGAGTTCTGCGCACGGGTCTCCTGCATCCTCTTTTCTGCGATAGTCATCGAATGCGTGGTACATCTGCATCATCGTATGCGACGATGCAATTCTAAAGACACGGGGCAAAAGAATGAGGGTCGATCTGGTTTCGCCCGACTCGGAGACTGCGCCGCGCCATTGGCTGCGACACGATCAGGCTTTCGCGCTGATGTTGAAGCCCGGTTCGATTGAGTGGGGCTCGAAGCGCACCGCGCTGGAAAAGTTCACCTATGGGCCCGGAGATCTGGCATTGTGCGACCGTCATCGCGGAGAGTGGGTCGGCCAAATGAACGTGACCCACCTACAAATTGGTATTTCCGACGCCGCACTTATTGCCAGCTGTGAAGGAGCTTTGGTCGAGGTAGAACTGTGTGCCTCGCGCAAGTTCACGGACTCGCGCATTAGTGCGATGGGTGAAGCCGTCAGGGCGGAAATGGCTGCTGGCTTTCCCAGCGGCCGCCTGTTCCTCGATTCCATCGAACAGGCGTTGGCCGTGGCACTGGTTCACGGTCACGCAGTTCGGCACCGAGATGTGCAATTTTCCAGAGGCGGGCTCGGTCCAGCACGTCTGCGGCGAATTCGTGAGTTGGTCCAAGCGAAAATGGACGATACCTTGACTCTTGACGAGATGGCGCAATGCGTTGGGCTGAGCACAGCTCATTTCGCGCGAATGTTCCGCAAGTCGACGGGGCAGACGGCGCACCAATTTGTCCTGCGGCAAAGATTAGAGCGGGCGGCAGAGATGTTGCGCGCGCCGAGCGCGCGGGTGATCGATGTGGCTATCGCGTGCGGATTCAAGACGCAGCAGCATTTTGCGCAGGTGTTCCGGTCGATTTGGGGAGTTAGCCCAACACGATATCGGCGGGATTTCGATCGACAGGGTCCAGTTGGGTCGGAGGCCGATTAGCACGATTTTTTAAAATGACACATCCCCTCGCGTATTGACGCTGTTCCTTCCCTGCCAGACCGTTTTTAACCCTCATGAATTGCACAGGATTTCGACCAGGGCCGCAAGAATCCGCACAAGTGTGCCGATAATCTCCGGTCTACTTGTGGTGTTGAACGGATCTCCAGTTCGCAACAATCGGGAGCGGCAACTCGCTGATTTCGTTCGACGCAATCAATCTACCGGAGGGACAAAAATCGTGGAAGCGAAGGGGTTGTTGGTGACGCTGGTGGCGCGCGCGGGCAAGGAAGCGGAGGCCGAAGCGTTTTTGAAGTCGGCTCAGCCGTTGGTAGTAAATGAAAAGAAGACGTTGAAATGGTACGCGTTCAAGCTGGGACCGGGAAAATTGGGCCTCTTCGACACTTTTGCGGATGAGGAGGGACGCGATGCGCACATGGGCGGGGAGATCGCGAAAGCGCTAGGGGCCCGGGCGAGCGAACTGTTCGAAGTTGCTCCACGGATCGAAAAGGTGGAAGTGCTGGCCAGCACGCCTTTGAAAGGATGAGTGCAAGGAAACGGCGAGCCGCGGGGTTCGCGAACCAAAATATGCGTAAGGGAGATGAATATGAGTCTGACAGCAAGCAGTTCGAAACAGCAGAAGGCGGACATGGGTGCGGCGAGGGTCGAGCTGAAGTTCGAGGTTTCGATCGTTCCGGTTTCGGACGTGAACCGGGCCAAGGAATTTTATTTGAAGTTGGGTTGGCGACTGGACGACGACATTGTCGCGGGAGACGACTTTCGGGTGGTTCAGGTGACGCCGCCGGGTTCGGCGGCGTCGATTTCATTTGGGAAAGGCGTGACGCCGGCGAAGCCGGGATCGTTCCGTGGCGGGCTGATCGTTTCCGATATTGAAGCCGCGCAAAAAGAGATAGCGGCCCACGGCATCAAGGTGACTGAAGTTTTTCATGGCTCGCCATTTAATCCGGACGCGCGGATCAGCGGTCCGGATCCAGAACGGAAGAGCTACAGCTCGTACGCAGCTTTCGAAGATCCCGATGGCAACGGATGGATCGTGCAAGAAGTGACGAAGCGGGCGCCGGGGCGGGATTGATTCTGCCGCGATGAGCATCGCGCTTGCGCTTGCGCATGATTTGGCGAGCGCGACGCGGCGTGCGTGAGGAGTGTCAGCCTGATATGGAGAGCAAATTGAAGACCGTAATTGTTACCGGAGCCTCGCAAGGCATCGGAGCCGGCCTGGCCCGGGCGTTTCTGGATCGCGGATATAACGTGGTGGCGAGTTCGCGGAAGATCAGCGGGTCGGGCGCGTTCACCGAGTCGGAGTATTTGGCTTTGGTGGATGGCAACATTGGCAAGGCGGCGGTAGCATCGACAATCGTGAAGACGGCGGTGCGGAAGTTTGGCGGCGTCGATGCGTTGGTGAACAACGCGGGGATTTTTTTCACGAAACCGTTCGTGGCGTACACGGCGGAGGATTTTGCGGCTCTGTCGGCGACAAACCTCGAAGGATTCCTGCACCTAACGCAGGGGGTGGTGCGGCAGATGCTGGCGCAGAAATCGGGCGGCAGCGTGTTGACCATCACGGCGGCGTTGGCGGCAAATCCAATCGCAGGAGTGACAGCTTCAGTGCCGATGATTACCAAAGGTGGGCTAGAGGCGGTGACGATAAGCCTGGCGGCGGAATATGCGAAGGAGAAAATTCGCTTTAATTGCGTCGCGCCGGGCGTGGTGGATACCCCACTGCACAAAGACAACCCGAAGGACTTCCTGAAGACGCTCTCGCCGATGGGCGCAATCTCCGAAGTCAAAGACATCGTGGACGCGGTCCTCTACCTCACCGAGGCGCGCTACGTCACGGGAGAAGTGCTGCACGTTGACGGCGGGGCCCACTCAGGAAAATGGTAGGAAACAAGCTGGCAGACGGTTGGCCAGGGCAGAAATTGATCGTGACGGTTACTAAGTCCTGGTAAGTCGCGTTA
>JBEKOZ010000554.1:0-7327 GCA_049521275.1 Bryobacteraceae bacterium
GGGTCGTAAGCGGAAAGGAAGATTCCCGGCGAAAGAATCACCGAAATCCAGCGAATCTTCAGGTGTTCCGCAACCAGAGGAGCCGGAAACAAGACTTGATGAGTGACCAGCAGGTCGGCTCCCTCGCAGGCTTCCGATAAATCGTCAAACGTTTCTCGGGACTTCGGAAGGACTAAGTTCTTCAAAATATATTCCGTGCCACTCTGAAGGTCGTTACCGCGCGCCGCTATCTCCGGTGACTTCATGAGCTCCGCCAGGTCCGGCCGAACCGCGTGGAATCGCAGGCCCTCGGCTTCTATTTTTGCCTGGTAGGATGCGCAGGTGGCGACGGTGACCTGATGGCCCCGAGCCTTCAGTTCAATCGCAACCCCCAAATATGGATGGACATCGCCATGCGTTCCCGACGCGGCAAGCACAAATTTCACAGAGGTAGTGTACGACAACTTACTCGCGAAGACTCAGGATCGATCCCAGCTTATCCCGCATGTCGAGATGGATCTCCAGAGGTCCTGAAGGCATCTCGCCCTTTCGCTCAAACAGGCGGACGTTGGGAGGCAGCGCGAGGTCCGTACGCTCGCTCCACTTCAACGGATGCGCTTCCATTACCGAGGCAAGTTGTCTTACATCCGGCCGTTCCTGCGCCGCCTCCACGATGATCCAACGCGCGTGGACGGAATCGAGGTAGGCGTCAATCTCGTCGATTCCGGAGAAACGGGTCCGATAGTACGTCCCTGACCAGGTGCTGCGTGCCAGTACTTTGCTTGAGCGCAGGACGATGTGCGTAGAGCGCTCCGTGATCGCCGTCTCGGCGATGATGGCGCCTTCAAAGAGCGCGGAACCCGCGACCAGCCAGACCCGGCTAGGGGGCTCGAGAGAAGACAGCCGAAGGACCACCTGGCGCGCTCCGAGATCGGGCATTCGTACCGGCGGCAGCAAATGAAAGCCGATCGTCGAAAGGGCGAGCACGGCCATAAAGCCGTTGATGAGCCTCGCATGCGTGCGATAACGCATCTCGATACTTTGCCATCCGAAAGCGAAGAGTGCGACGGCGGCGGGTGTTGTGGCGACCAGGTAACTCGCCTGGAGGGGAACATGCACAACGGTATAGAAGACAAGACCGGCGACCAGGAGGGCGCCTGCCGTAGTCCATTCCGGCCCTACCGTAGTCCATTCCGGATGGATAGAGCCCAAACGCAGGAAGCCGGCCAGCCCCCCGGCCAACCCAATGATCGCGACGCACATGATCGGCCACCCGACGGCGCGGAAGGACTCGATCACAAAAAGGAGCGCATGCCTGCCACTACTGGCGACGTGCGGCCGGCCAGCTTGGCCCAAAAAGCTCGGCACGAATACCAGAATCAGAAGCAGCGGCACGATCAGCGCGATGTGGAATTTCGTGAAGCGCTTTCCGAGCAGCGCCGCGGCAGACGGAAGTAAGAGCAGAATCGCGGCCCGGCCATGAATTCCCAATGCAAGAACGCCCAGGATGGCTGCCCACCAAAGATCGCGGCGCTGTCCCGTGCGACAATAACGCGCATACATCACGGTGACCCAAAATATAAGCAACGCCAGCAAAATGTCCGGCGTCACGGCGGCCGTTGCGACCTGCATGCATCGGGCCGTGGCCAAGACCGAGGCGGAAACAAATGCGATCCACATACCGCAGCGGCGTCGCAGCCAAACGAACACACTCAGAATCAATGCAGCCTCCGCCGCAGCTACAAAGGACAACATCGCCGTGCGATTTCGCCCGAATGCCAGCATCCAAACGGCTTCGCAGGAATGAAATCCTGGAGGCCAATGACCGATAGCAACTCTCGGATAGTGGATGTAATACTCTTCGGCGAATCGGAGCGGGCTTACATGCCAGCCGGAGGCGAAATAGTCCCGGATCATCAAACTCGAAACGACATGACCAGGCTCGTCGTCGTTGGCGTCAAAATCCGAGCGGTATGCGCCAGACTCGATCTGCAATAGGACGACCGCAAGAACTAAAGCAATCGCCGCGCCCACGGCAAGACGCGGGGGGCTAAAGAAACGGGAGATCAACGGATCTCAAAGCCTCGCGCTCGACCTTCGAACATGGTGGCCAAGATCAGTTTTATCTCCACAGGGCTCTGACATTTCCGAATTGTCACGAACAAGGAAATCGCCGTAAATTGAGATACTTGATTATAGTCTCTCGCGAGATACCGGGCGCCGTCGGGATTTCCAGTCCGGTGGAAGAAAAGGAATGCGGCTACTTGCACAACTGAATGGCGCTCAACTTTAACGTGTACGGTTATCGGTTCTCTGTCAAGGGTGATGTTGAGAAAGCGGTAGAGGGTCTGGCGCAGGATTTCGCTTTCTTCGCGGCTGATAGCGCCGATAGCGCTGATTGCTCCACGATTGAGCTTTTCAAAACAGATCCGCCGCTCGCAAATCTACCGGCCGGGGACGCGTTGGTCTACACGCCGCGAAATGTCGCCTACCGGGATGGTCACACCAGGTACATCGACTATCATGGCCGAGGACTGGGTATCCTTGACGAAATCTCCGGCGACTTCAAGCTCTATAGCCGGGATGAAGACCTTCTCTACGAAGCAGCCTATTTGTTCCTGCTCTCGCGGATCGGTGAGAACCTCGATCGGCGAGGGGTCCATCGAGTTCACGCGCTAGGCGTGGAGGTGAACGGTCGAGCAATTCTTGTACTCCTGCCGATGGGTGGAGGAAAGAGCACGCTTGGACTCCATCTCTTGCGGTTTCCCGAAGTGCGGCTGCTTTCCGATGATTCCCCCTGGATTGGCCGCGATGGTCGCCTGCTTGCGTTTCCCTTAAGACTCGGGCTTCTTCCCGGCTCCGAGGAGACGACTCCGGCGGAGCATCGGCGCAAAATTCAAAGGATGGAATTTGGACCGAAGCATCTCGTCAATTACAGCTACTTCGCAGATCGCGTATCGCCGTCCGCCGAGCCGGGAATCGTCTTCATTGGATCCCGAACGATGCAACCGGAGAGCCGCATTGAACAAGTCGGGAAGTTGGCGGGACTGCGCCCTATGCTAGCCAACTGTGTTCTGGGTATCGGACTCTTTCAGGGTTTGGAGTTTCTTCTGGGATCCGGTGTTCTTGGATTAGCAAAACAGTTCGGAGTGGGAATCTCGCGTTCGAGGAGCTCATGGCGCCTTCTGAGCAGATCGCAGATTTGCCGGATCCACCTTGGCAGGGATCTCGAGCAAAATGCCAGAGCGGTTCTTGATTACACTTTGCGCAATCCCTAGCGCACTAGCCAGCCATGACCGAGAACCGTGCTGACTATTTCAGCGGCTGCGCGATTTCCTGAACGCCTTCTCTCAATAGGTTGAAAATTCGAATCGGTTGTAAATGTGGATGATTTGCGGGTGCGCATCCTCAACGTGCGTTACGGCGAAGCTAACAGGCTCCATAGGTTCAGGCGCTCCGACGAGGCGGACAACCGCGATGGCAAGTGCAACCGTCACTTAGAGACTAATCGGCAGAAGAGCGCTGTTTCGTTAGGGTGCATCGAAGCCTGCATCCACCGGATCTTTGCCATTATGGACCCCCACGGGAGCCTTTTTTAAACAGTTGCCGTCAACAGGTCAAATAATCAGGGCATCGAGAGGAATCGCCGGATCTCGCGCATGACGCGATCGCTTTGGTCGGTTTGGAAAAGGAACTGGGCGTGTGCGGAACCTTCCAGAACGATCAGCTCCTTCGGCTGAGGAGCTTTGTCGTACTGCGCACGAATGCCCGGAAGCCGCGGCCCGGCGTCGTTGGCGTCTTCGCGGGCGACGATGAACAAGGCCCGCGACTTCAGCTTTTCTGCCGGGAGGTTCGGCGCTGTGCCGAGAAATACGATGCGATCGATCTCACCCGGCGGGGACTTGATCGAAGCATCGCCGGCAGCTCCCCCGCCGAAGCTACCCCCAACCACCGACACCGTCTTGGCGCCATGCGCCTTCAAATAGCGAACCGCGGCGAGCACATCGTTTTCAAAAGGCGCACTATCGAAGTCCGCTTGGCCGGGACCGGTGGAGCACCCGAATCCACGGAAATCGAGGGCGAGGACTCGGAATTGATCGGATACCAGCGCCCGGGCCTGCTCCCGCCAGCTCTCCTTGTTGAATCTGCCCCCGTGAGCGAGCACAACTGCACGGGTGCCTTGGCCATAGAGATCGGCGCAAACTCGGCCACCATCTTCGGTAGGGATCGAGATGGTTTGCTGTGCGGCTATTTTAGTCAGCACGAAGGCGAGGGGCAGAGCGCGAAGAGCCAGCATCCACGAATTATAGCGCCGAGACTGAGATCCGCAGGCTATTTGTTTTGGAACGCCCTCTTGACAATCTACAAGAGTTATCGCATTCTTGTAGAATACCTAGAGGAATACTCCGAGGAGGAAGAGCATGGCGAAACCCAAGTCGGACCTTTTGCAGGGGACCCTCGATTTGCTGATTCTGAAAACGCTGGAACTCGAACCAATGCACGGATGGGGGGTCACGCAACGCATCCAGCAGGTTTCGGGTAGCGTGCTCCAGGTGAACCAGGGGTCGCTCTATCCCGCGCTGCATCGACTGGAGGAGCGGGGATGGATCCGGGCTTTCTGGGGCAGCTCCGAGAATAACCGCCAGGCGAAGTTTTACGAGCTGACGGCGCGCGGCCGGAAGCAACTGGCGGAGGAAAAAGAAAACTGGTTGCGGCTCTCCGGAGCGGTGGCGCGGATCGTCGGGGCTTAAGAAGGGGAACATAAAATGAACAAGCTGGCCTCTGTTTTTCGATTCCTTTTCCGCCGCGGGCGGTTCGAAAACGAACTGGAAGGCGAATTGCGCTATCACTACGAACGCCAGGTGGAGCAAAACCTGGCTCGCGGCATGAGTCGTGCGGAGGCGGTCCGCCAGGCGGCGATCGTGGTCGGCGGCGCGGAGCAGCTTAAAGAGGAATGCCGCGACGCGCGCCTGGGCCGATGGATCGAGACGCTGGTGCAGGACGTCCGCTACGGCCTGCGCGTGCTGGCGCGGAACCCGGGCTTTTCGATGGCGGCGATTCTGACGCTGGCTCTGGGGATCGGAGCCAATACGGCGATTTTCAGCCTGGTGTACGGGGTGCTGCTGCGGCCGCTGCCCTACCTGCATGGCGAGCAGTTGGTGGTGGTGCACCAGGACGCCCCCGGCGCGAACGTGCTGGATTTTCCGTTTTCGGTGAAGGAGATCGCCGATTACCGCGAGCAGAATCACACGCTCCAGGGCGTGGTTGAGCACCACACCATGAACTTCCTGCTGATCGGCAAAGATACCGCGGAGCGGGTCGAGACGGCGGTGGTTTCGGCTAACTTCTTCGACGTACTGGGCGTGAAGCCGCTTCTGGGGAGAACGTTTGTGGCCGCCGACGAAGCGCCCGGCGGACCAGCCGTGCTCATTCTCAGTTACAAGTATTGGAGGACGCATCAGGGCGGCGATCCGCAGATCACGGGCAAAGTATTTCAGATGAACAACCGGCCGCACACGGTCATCGGCGTTCTGCCGCCCATTCCGCAGTATCCGGTCGAGAGCGATGTGTATATGCCGACGTCGCAGTGCCCGACGCGTTCCAGCGCGAAGTTCATCGACAATCGCAACGCGCGGATGATGAATGTATTCGGCAGGCTGAAGCCCGGCGTCACGTTGACGGAGGCACGGGCGGATCTTGCGGTCATCGCGGCGAATGTGGTGAAGGCGTATCCCGGAATTTATCTGGCGCCGGATGGCTACCGGGTTCGCGCCGACGGCCTGCGCGACGATCTGACGCATCGCGCCCGCACCATGTTCCTGGTGCTGTTGGGTGTGGTGGGATTCGTATTGTTAGCTGCGTGCGCGAACGTGGCCAACCTGTTTCTGGCGCGGTTGCTGAAGCTGGAGCGGGAACTGGCGGTGCGCTCCGCGCTGGGAGCGGGCAAAGCGCGCCTGATGCGGCAGTTGCTGACAGAAAGCGTGCTGCTGGGAGTGGGCGGCGGCCTGGTCGGCGTGGGGCTGGCGCCGTTCGCGTTGCGGGTGCTGACGGGTTTCGCAGGCCGTTTCACCACGCGGGCGGCGGAGGTACACATGGATGCGCCGGTGCTGCTGTTCACCTTCCTGGTGAGCGTGGGTACAGGGATTCTGTTCGGGCTGGCGCCGGTGCTCACCACCAGCGGATGGCTCGGTACGGCATTCCAACAGGCGGCGTCGCACGGCACGGCGAGCCGCGGACGGAGCCGGCTGCGCTCGGCGCTGGTGATCGCGCAAGTGGCTTTTTCAGTGATCCTGCTTACCGCCGCGGGGCTGATGATCCGAAGCTTCGTGAAGATGCAGCAGGTGCGGCCTGGATTCGCTCCCGACCACCTGATCACGATGAGGATCAGCCCGGGGATGCCGCCTTACACGATGAGGACGTCCCGGCTGCTGACCGTTCGCATTCTGGACCGGATCAGGGCGGTGCCCGGGGTGGAATCGGCGGCTATGGGCTCGACGTTCCCATTCAATCCAGCCGGGGTGGTGTTCGGCCCGAGCCAGAACCAGTACATCGTGCAGGGCCGGCCGCGCAGCCCGGGAGAACCGACGATCACGACCGATATCCGCATAGTGACCGAGGACTATTTTGAAACCATCCGCCAGCCCATTGTGGAAGGCCGAAGCTTCACCAAACAGGATCTAGAACTCACCAGCCCCGACGTGGTGATTATCAACCAGACGCTGGCCCGCAGCCAATTTCCCACCGAAGATCCTATCGGTAAGCGAATCAGCTTCGACGGCGGCAAAGAATGGTCGGAGATTGTGGGCATCGTCGGCGACACCAGGGAATACGGGCTGAACCAGCCGCCCGTCGGCGAAGTCTACGGGGCGTCGCGGGACGGTTTCGTCAGCCGGCTGGTAGTTCGCACCGGCGGCAATGAGGAGACAGCGGAGCGGATGCTGCGGGCGGCCGTCCACGAACTGGACCCGCTGGTGGCCGTCGATCAGGTTCAGACGGTGGAACATGCGGAATATGAGTCGCTGGCTTCGCCGCGCATGATGACTTTTCTGATGGGGATCTTCGCTGGGTTGGCGCTGCTCATCAGCGCGAGCGGAATCGCCGCGGTGATGGCGCTTTCGGTGAGCCAGCGGCCGCGCGAAATCGGAGTGCGACTGGCGTTGGGGGCGCGGCGCAGGTCCGTCGTTGCCATGGTGGTGAGGCAGGGGATCGTGCTGACCGTGGCTGGAATCGTGGCCGGCACGCTCTTCGCGGCGCTGCTGACGAAGCTGCTGGCAAGCCTGCTGTATGGGACCAGTCCCACGGATCTGCTGACCTTCACCGCCATTCCGGTTGTATTTCTGTTGGTGGC
>JBEKOZ010000555.1:0-4017 GCA_049521275.1 Bryobacteraceae bacterium
GATCCGGCGGATCGGCGCCGCCCAGCAATTCGACGCTGGGTACATCGCGCCAGGCCTCGGGCAGTGGATCGCGAGGCAGCTCCGGCACGCGCACCTTGATCCGCTTCAGACTGTGTTCCTTCGATGCGGCGTCGTACACCGCCGCGGCCACTCGATAATCGCCGGGCGTGATAAAGGCGTGTTGCTCGAAATTGAGGGTGGCCACATCGCCGGGTTTTTTCACCTCCGTCGTAAGCAGCGCACGATGGCTTCGATACACCCGGTTCTCCTGGTCCCGAATCTCTACGAAAACCACCAGTTGGCCGGGTTTGTTCCGCTTCGCGAACTCGGCTCCGTCGACTTCGACCACTACCGCCGTCGCCAGCCGCTGCTGCGCGTCGAGAACCGCGCGGTCCATCCGCAGCGACCAGCGGATGCGCGCCTCGCCGCCCCCTTTTAGCCATTCCTCGAACGGAATCTTCTCGAACGCCGGGTCCGGCCGCCCCTGCTGGCCGAGCGACGCCGCTGCGCCCAGTACAAATAAATAACAAATCCGCAACATCTGAGCGAAACGCGTCATGGCTAAAAACCGGCGTTAGCTCTATCCTATTCGTAATGAGCGCATGACGGAAGACCGTCCCATCACGACCTTGCTTCACGCCTTCGCGAGCGGCGATAAAAGCGCGTTAAACAATCTGATTCCGCTGGTCTACGCGGAATTGCGCAAAATCGCCGACGGCCATCTTCGCCACGAGCGTCCCGGCCACACCCTGCAACCCACCGCGCTGGTCCACGAAGCCTACGCCCGCCTGATCCACCAGAAGCAGCCCGATTATCGCGACCGTGTGCACTTTCTCGCCGTCGCCGGACAGGTCATGCGCCAGGTCCTGATCGACCACGCGCGCAGGAAATTTGCCGCCAAGCGCGGCGGATCGCGCCCCAAATATTCCCTCGACGAAGCCTGCGACGCCGCCATCGAGAAACCTTCCCTCATGATCGATCTGGACGACGCCCTCAAAGCCCTCGAGATTCACGATGCCCTCAAAGCCCGCCTCATCGAGATGCGTTTCTTCGGCGGCCTGACTGCGGAGGAATCCGCCGAGGCGCTCAAAATGCCCGTTAACGACGTTCGCCGCGGGCTGCGCCTCGCCCAAGCCTGGCTACAGCGCGAACTGGACCGCTCCGCCGGCGAATCCGCCTGACTTTCTTCGTCCAGTCCGCAAAATTCTTCTCCGTTTTACGCCTTACCAAGTGAAGGCGGCATTCCGGATGGCCGGTAACGACGATTCTCGGAGGGTCGTACGTCGCCGTCCATCCGCGAATGCCGCCGCCCATTGAGAGATAATCCGATAATCTGTGGCAATGCCCTCGAAACAGTGGGAGCAAATCGAATCGATCTTCCTCACCGCGGCGGACCTTCCCCCAACGGAGCAGCAGGCCTTTCTCGACCAGGCCTGCCGCGGTGACGACCACCTGCGCCGCGAAGTCGAATCTCTGCTTGCCTCCGACCGCAAGGGCGGTGAAAAAATAACCCGCGCCGTCGAGCATGAAGCTGAATCCCTTTTTGGCCTCAGCTCCATCGTCGGCTCGCGCCTCGGCCCCTGGCGCGTCGTTCGGGAGATCGGCCGCGGCGGCATGGGCGCCGTCTATCTCGCCACCCGCGACGACGACCAGTTTCACAAAGAAGTTGCCATCAAGCTGGTCAAGCGCGGCATGGATACCAGCGAGGTCCTTCACCGCTTCCAGCATGAGCGCCAGATTCTCGCCGGTCTCGACCATGTCTACATCGCCCGCCTCATCGACGCCGGCACCGCCCCCGACGGACGCCCGTTCTTCGTCATGGAGTACGTCGAGGGCGAGCCCATCGACAAATACTGCGTCGACCGCGCCCTCACGATCCCCGCCCGCTGCCGCCTTTTTTTGAAAGTGTGCGAGGCCGTTTCGCACGCCCACCGCAATCTCGTCGTTCATCGCGACCTCAAGCCCGGCAACATTTTCGTCGCTCCCGATGGCACGCCCAAGCTGCTCGATTTCGGCGTCGCCAAGCTCCTCGCCGCCGACCCCGGCAAGGACCTCACGGTCACCGGCATGCAGTTGCGCCTCCTCACCCCGCAATACGCCAGCCCGGAGCAGGTGATGGGACGCCCCGTCAATACCTCGAGCGACGTCTACTCGCTCGGCGCCGTGCTCTACGAATTGCTCACCGGCTCCTGCGCGCAGAATCTCGATTCCACTTCGCGCGAAGATATCGAGCGCGTCGTCTGCCTCGAGGATGCTCCCGCGCCCAGCACCGTCAAACCCGGGGTGCCTTCCGATCTCGACAACATCGTCCTGATGGCCATGCGCAAGGACCCCGCCCGCCGCTATCAGTCCGTCGACCAGTTGGCCGAGGATATCCACCGCTTTCTCGACGGACGCCCTATTCTTGCCCGCAAGGATTCGCTCTCCTACCGCGCCGGAAAATTTGTCCGCCGCCATCGCCTGATGATCGCCGCCGCCGCCGTGGTCGTCGCCAGCCTGCTTGGCGGAATTGTCATCGCCACGGTGCAGGCCCGCCGCGCGGAGCGCCGTCTGGAACAGATGGTCGAGCTCGCCAACCGTTCGCTGTTCGACGTCCATACCGCCATTGAACGCCTGCCCGGCTCCACCAACGCCCGCCGCGCCATCGTCAAAACCACTCTGGAGTTTCTCGAAAATCTCTCGAAGGACGCCGGCCGCGACGAGCGTCTGCGCCTTCCGCTCGCCGCCGCATATTATCGTTTGGGCGACGTCCAGGGCTACCAGTTCAAACCGAATCTCGGCGATACGCCCGGCGCGCTCGATAGCTACCGCAAAGCCGCCGCCTTGCTGGAGCCTTTGCGGCGCAAGCAACCCAACGATCCTGCCATCCTGAGCGCCTGCGTCGATATCTACGACCATATGGGCTCCGTGCTCGACGGAACGGGCGATATCGCCGCCACCATAAAAGCCTACGAAACCGCGCTCCCCGTCGTTCAAGTCCTGGTGCGCCTCAAGCCCAACGATAAAGAGGCCGCTCAAAACCCTGGTGTCTTCTACAACGACTTCGCGCGCGCTCTCGATGCCATCGATCCGCCGCGGGCCTACGACTACGCGCGCAAGCATCTCGACCTGATTCCAGGGCTGCTGAAACAATTTCCCAACGACGACGACATCGCCGACGAGGCCGCCGTTGCCCACGCCACCATGGGCGACATCCTGGCGCGCCGCGGAGAACTGACGCAGGCCTTGGACCAGATGCGCCAGAACGCCCAGATCCGCGAGACCATCCTGGCCCGCCATCCCGACGATGCCGTGCGCAGGCGCAGTCTCATGCTGGCCTACGGCCACGTCGCCGCCATCCTCGGCTCGCCGATGAGCCTGAATCTGGGCGATCCCAAAGGCGCGCGCGAATATTATGACAAAGCCGTGGCCATCGCCCGCGAAATCGCCCAGGCGGACCCGCAGGATCGAACGGCGCAGTACGATGTGGCTTCTTCGCTGCTTCGTCAGGCCGCGGTCGAGCTCCCTCCCAGCGAGCTTCCGCAAGCCCTCGCCGGGCTCCGCGAGGCAGCCGGGATCCTCGAATCGCTCGTTCGCTCCGATCCCCAGGCCATGCGCTACCCGCGCTCGTTGGTTCTTGCTTACGTGTATGCCGGCTACCGTCTGCGCGACATGGGAAAGACCGAGGAGGCTTTAGCCGAAATGCGTCGCGCCGTATCCGTGGCCGATTCGATCATGGCCGCACACCCCGGCGACTCGCAAACGTTGCCCCAGATTCTCAAGGCCGAGGGAGAAATCGCCAACCTGCTGGCAGCCCGAGGCGACACCGCCGGCGCCCTAGTCCACGCCCAGCGCAACCTTTCCATCGCGCAGAAATACGCTAACGGACCCGACCCTCTCGTCCGCGTCACCTTCGTCGGAAATGCCCAATTGGTCCTGGCGTCGGTTTATAAAAAGATGGGGAAAGCGCAGGAAGCCCGCGACGCCGCCACCAAGGCGCTGGCAGCCTGGAATTCCCCCGGAGCCCTCGGCGTAACC
>JBEKOZ010000556.1:0-3987 GCA_049521275.1 Bryobacteraceae bacterium
GGCATGTGCAGCGCATGGCCAACTGTGGTCACGATCTCCGAGTATCTCTTAGCGCTATCGAGCGCCATCTCGGGTTCGTGATCACCCCAGTTGTGGAGGCGGTAATGGAGCGCGCCGGGATGGTCTGGTTGCTTGACCAGAATCTCTCGGATCATCAGCTCCACTCCATATCGCGAGTCTCCCAGCGTCTCGAGCGCCAGTTCAGCCCGTGCCTCCATATCGTCCGGGTACTTCACCACCAACGTTTCGAGAATCTTCCGCCCGCGCTTCTCCCTCGCCTCGCGATTATCGGTTTCGGAATGCAAAGGATCAGGCAAAATTTCCATCGCCAGCGCGTCGATATAAAGCCGTTCCCGATCACTGACATGGCCTTCGCGCTTCACCGCCTCGCGAATCATCTCCTGCGCGCGTTTTTCGCCGTCTGGGCCGACCGCATTGGCCCGCGCCAATCCCCAATACGCCATCGCATTATCCGGCTCCAGTTTCAGGCACCAACGAAAGGACCGCTCGGCTTCATAACCCCAATAGGAATGCAACAGCGCGTTGCCCTGATCGAACCACTTCTGCACTTCCGGATTTTTCGTCGTGATCGGAAAATGCGCGACCCCGATTCCCTCCATCACCCAAGGCTTCTCGCGCGGCCCCGTATCGAACGACTCGCCATAATGCGAATGCAGATCCACAGCCAACAAAGGCGCACAAAATAGCAGCAGTAAACGACGCATCAAGAAACCTCAGCCCCCATTGTAGGACGTCAGCCTTCCGTTCCGAGCCGTGACCGCAGGGAGCGGTTTCCTGCGACTTTTTCCGCAGCCCGTTCAGCCCGCAGCGTTCCGTTCAGAGCCGCGACCAGCGGGAGCGGTCACCGCTGCCTCATCACGCGCTTTATGATAATGTGTCTCTCGTAATGAAACTCGACCGCCGTGCTTTCCTGTTGACCGCGGCCTCCGCCGCCCGCATCCTCGGCGCCAACGATCGCATCCGCCTCGCCGGCATCGGCGTAGGCAGCCGCGGCGGGTACGATTTAGGCATCGCCGCCCGCGCCGAAAATACCCAAGTCGTCGCCGTCGCCGACGTCTACGCCCCTCGCCTCGCCCAGATCAAGGAGCAACTCGCACCCTCCGGCGACGCTTACAAGGACTACCGAGAACTCCTCGACCGCAAGGATGTCGACGCCGTCATCATCGGCTCGCCCGACCACTGGCACGTCCCCATGATCCTCGACTCCCTCCGCGCCGGCAAAGACGTCTATTGCGAAAAACCCGTCACCCATTCAATCGAGGAAGGTGAGAAACTCCTCGCCGCCACCGCCGATTCGAAACAGGTCGTCCAGGTCGGCTATCAGCAGCGCAGCTGGCCGCACTATCAGGCCGCCCGCGAAATCGTCGCGTCCGGGCGCCTTGGCGCGCTCCCGCTCATTCAATCGTCCTGGTATCAGGGTTACAGCCACATCGCCAAACCCGCCGTCGAAGCCGATATCGACTGGAAAAGTTTCCTCGGCTCCGCTCCCGATCAGCCCTTCGATCCCCTCCGCCGCGCCTACTGGCGCTGGTTCTGGGATTTCGGCGGCGGCCATCTCACCGATCTGTTCAGCCACTGGGTCGACGTCATTCACTGGTATACCGGCGAGTCCTCGCCCACCACCGTCGACGCCCTCGGCACCCGCAACGTCTTCCCCGAATTTGAATGCCCCGACACCATCACCGCGACCTACGAATATCCCGGAGGCTTCAACGTCGTCCACACCGGCTCGCTAGCCGGCTCGATTGAAGACGGCAATATCCTCTTCCGCGGCCACCAGGGCCTGCTTCGTGTCAACCGCGGAGGCTACGCGTTCTTTGACGAGCGCAGCAACCGCAGCGGCGCGCTCCTGCCCCCGCCCGCTCTTCTCGTCGAATCCACCCGCGACGGCACCGTCGACCACGTCCAGAATTTTCTCGATTGCGTCCGCAGCCGCAAAACCCCCAACGCGCCCCTGGTCAGTTCCGTAGCCGCAGCGAGAGCCGCGCACCTGGGAAATCTCGCCTATCGAAAAAAAGCATGACCCGCCGGACCCTTCTCTTAGCCGCCCTAACATGTGGGGCAGGGCCATGCCCTGCCGCCGACCGCCCCATCCGCCTGGGTGGACCCATCTTCCTGAAATCCGACGACCCCGCTGAGCTGGCGAAAGAACACCGCCGCCTCGGATACACAGCCGCTTATTGTCCGCCCGGCAAACCCGCCGAAATCAAGAAGGCCTTCGCCAAAGAAGACGTAGTCATCGCCGAAGTCGGAGCCTGGCGCAACCTGCTCGACCCCGACCCCGCCAAGCGCCGCGACAATCTAAGCTACGTATCCCAGCGCCTCCAGCTAGCCGAGGAAGTCGGAGCCAGATGCTGCGTCGATGTCGCCGGCTCCTTCAACCCCGACCTCTGGTACGGTCCCAATCCCAAAAATCTTTCCCAGGAATTCTTCGACGCCACGGTAGAAAACGTCCGCAAGCTGATCGACGAAGTAAAGCCCAAGCAAACAAAATTCTCCATAGAAATGATGCCCTGGAGCCTCCCCGACGGCCCCGATTCCTACGTCAAACTAATCGGCGCCGTCAACCGCCCGTCCTTCGGAGTCCACCTGGACGTCTGCAACGTCATTAATACCCCCGACCGTTTCTACCGCAACTCCGAAATCATCACCGAGTGCTTTGAAAAACTCCGCCCCTGGATCCTCTCCTGCCATGCGAAAGATCTAGCCTGGGAAACCAAGGACGAATACAACGTCCACTTCCAGGAAACCATCCCCGGCCGGGGCCAGATCAACTACGCAACCTATTTAAAGGAACTAACCACAGTAGACGCCCCGCTAATGCTGGAGCACCTGAAGTCACCAGAAGACTACGCCGAAGCCCGCGCCTACATCCACCGCATCGCTGATGAATCGGGCGTCAAGATTCTGTGACCTACCGCCGGAAAAGCCCCTCGATATCCCTGCTCCCTCGCAGTACCCGGAGAATCAAGACATCCTCACCGTCGATCCGGTAAAGAATGACATACTCGCCCACCGGAAAGCTCCGCAGTCCGGGCCGCAAGTCAACGTCGCGCGCCCGACCGATGCTCGGATAGCGAGCCAGAAGAAAAAACCGCTCAGCGACGGCGTCCACCAAGCGATCCGCGATCTCGACACTTCCGCTTGTCTTCGCGACGTAGTACCAGATTTCGTCCAGATCGGACTCGGCCTGCCGCGAACGCAAATGCGCCATCAGCGCTCGGCGGCCAACCGTGCGCGTCCGCGCTGTTTCACGCCTTCGGCCAGCTCGCGCACGGAATCCTGAGTCACAACAATCCCCTCACCGCGCGCAAGAGTAGCTTCCGCCTCATCGACCGCCGCAAGAATCTCCGCGCGAGCCCGTTCACGCTCTTCCCACAAAACCAGCGCTTCCCGGACCGCGTCTTCCTCGCCCTTCAGGCGTCCATTCTCGATCCCCTGCCGGACAAACCCTTTTTGATCCTGGGTGAGTTGTACATCCATCGCTTCCAGATTAGCCTAATACGGCTCCCCAGGCAGCGGCGCCATCACCGGAGTAATCTTCCCCCAACCCTGCTCCTTCGCGAGCTTCATGTCCTTCATCAACTGCTCCGGCAAAGTCTTATTCAACCCCGGCCGCCCCTCCTGATTCGCCAGCACCCAGCCCACCGCCGACACCGTCTTCGTCACGATCATCATCTCTTTGAAGTCGATCTTCTCCGGCGTATCCGTCGGACGATGATAATCCGGATGCAGCCCCGTCGTGAAGAACACAATCGGAATCCCCATCTTCGCGAAATTGTAATGATCGCTGCGATAGAAAATCCTCTGCCCGTTTGGCTCCGGACCCAGGTTGTCATGTTCCTTATCCGGCTTCGTCGCGTCGTAGAAATGGTTCAGCTTCAGTTTTTGATACCCGTCATTCACCGTTTCGACGGTCTTTTCCAACTCGTCGCTGCTGATGTTCGGACCCACCAGCAAAATCTC
>JBEKOZ010000557.1:0-3981 GCA_049521275.1 Bryobacteraceae bacterium
GTTTTCAAGAAGATCGGAGTACTTTCAGGCGGCGAGCGCAACCGTTATGCGCTCGCGCGGATGCTGCTGGCACCCTCGAATTTCTTATTGTTGGATGAGCCGACCAATCACCTGGATATGCGCGCCAAGGACGTGCTGCTCGACGCGCTGAGCAAGTATTCGGGAACCGTGGTGTTCGTTTCGCATGACCGGTACTTCATCGACAATCTGGCGGACCGGATCTTCGAGATTGAAGACGGGCACGTCCACGTTTACCCCGGCAACTATGAAGATTATCTGTGGCGCAAGGCGGGCGGGCCGGAGCAGATTCGAGCCGCCGTTATTGTTCCAGAGCCTGAGCCGGTCGCGGTGGTTGCGGATTCCAAGAAGCGCGTCAATCCGATGAAGCTTCAGAAACTGCGGGACCGGCTGCGCGCGGTGGAGCAGGAAGTCGCGTCGCTCGAATCCGAGATCGCGCAGCACGACGCGGCGCTGGCGGATTTTAAGAGCATGGAAGAAACGGTGCGTCTTTCGGTATTGGTGGCGGAGAGAGGGAAGGAGTTGGTGGCTCGGGTAGCGGAGTGGGAGGCGGTGTCGGCGGAGCTGGAGGGGGCGGGGTAGAGCTCCGTCTCGAGCTTAAGGCTGCCAGTCAAGCTGCCGCAAATGAGTAAAATTCACGACAGCTTTTCTTTCTGGAGCGAAAGATAGAGGTCCAGGTCATCGGTAAGCACGGTGCACTTCGTCTCGCGCGCCACCACTGAGATCGCTGAATCGGTCAGCCCGAGGTCTTCGTAGGGCGGCCTACCAGCCGCCTGATGGCTTGGGACATGCGGCTCGTGAAAGATCGCAATGGTAGAGGCAAGAATTCGTCGAGCCTCCAACCGCTCTCGACCGCTCAGATCTGTTAAGTTGCTGACCTCGGCCATCACGTGCGCAACGGTGTAAATTCTCTTAAACCGTTCCATCACCCTCAGAAGCAGGGCGAAAGAGTCGCGATCGTACCTGCTCGTTCTTTTGAAGCCGTTGATCCGGTCAGGGCTCACGAGACCCACGGTGTAAAGGATAAGGAGGTTCGAATCAACGAGAAGGCCATTCGCAAAATTGGATGCCGGCCAATCGTCAGGTTTCATCTGAGTGCTAGCTCGTGAAGCTTCATCGCCAACAGTTCGCCGCTCTGGACGTCGATGAAGAACCTCCGATACTGGATAGGAGCGACGGACATTCGGGCGAGCGGCGACAGTTGGTTTAGGTCTCGGGGGACCCCAAGTGTAATGTTCCAAGCGTCGCTGCCATTGTACATTCCCCGATCTATCTCTTCGAGAGACGCGGACTCTGCGCCGAGTATCTCCACGGCCTTTTGCTTCGCAATCCGTACCGCTTCTTGCACGTCGATCATGCCGCATCCCTCACCAAACTATGGTGACACGAAACAGGAAGCCTCGCGTCGATGCGGGCGATTCAAAAGGGAGAGTCAAAGATATCCTCGTCATCGATAGTGTGGAGAGGCAGTCCGGGAACTAGACTTGGTTTTTAGGTCAGGCACCCCCTTGCAACGGGACTGCCCGAGCTGTATAATTTGCGAAATTGTGAAAAGGAGGCTCTCTCATGGGCAAAGCAGTCGCTCTGGTTTATGGCGTGGTGGCTTACGCCATATTCTTCGTTACGTTTCTCTACGCGATCGGATTCGTGGGCAACATCGCCGTTCCTAAGTCGATTGATTCCGGGGTGCCGCAACCGATCGTTCAGGCCGTTTTGATTAATGCGCTGCTGCTGGGGCTGTTCGCGATTCAGCACAGCGTCATGGCGCGCCAGGGTTTCAAAAGTGCCTGGACCAAGGTTATTCCAAAGGTGGTCGAGCGCAGCACATATGTCCTGATCGCCAGCTTGCTGCTGGACTTGTTGTTTTGGCAATGGGTGCCGATGCCGGACGTAGTCTGGCAGGCAAAAAGCCCGGAAATCATTTGGCTCCTCCGCGGACTCTCCCTGGCGGGCTGGCTGATCGTGCTGCTGAGCACCTTCCTGATCAATCATTTCGAACTGTTCGGACTAAAGCAGGTTTATTCAAATATGAGGGATCAGGCAGACACCGGCCCGGGGTTTCGCACGCCGTTGTTCTACAAACTGATCCGTCATCCGATCTACCTGGGATTCCTGATCGCGTTCTGGTTCACCCCGTCGATGACCGGCGGGCACCTGCTTTTTGCGATTGCCACTACGGGATATATATTCGTGGGCATCGCACTTGAGGAGCGGGATCTGGTGTCATTTCACGGAGAGGCATACCGGCGGTATCAGACTCAGGTTCCTATGATCGTGCCGGGACTGAAACGCGCTCCCTCGGAGAGTGGGGCCAAAGCGGCCGGGCAAGCCTAGAGTTTCTGGAAAGGCACCGCTCCCTCTGGTCACGGCTCGGTTGGGCGGGTTCGCTGTGCCGCTCGTGCGATGAACAAGGCGCGGGCTGAATTCCTGCGGATCACGGCGTCGATACGAGTATCGACGCGGCACGCACGAGTGCGTGCGCCACAAACGCTTAGTTCGCGCCGGTGCCGACCGCGGTGATCAGAGCCGTGGGGCTGATTTCCTGGGGAGTGCGGTTGTAGAAATTCGCGGCGCTCAACGTCTTATAGACGTTGCCGGCGACGCCCGAGGCTGCCGGACCACTGACGAGTTTGCCTCCGGTCAACAGCACGACGACGACGTATTTGCCCTTACCTGAGTCGACGAACGAGCCGAACCAGCCGAGATGAGTCGGGCTCCAGTGGTCGGTGCAGGTGCCGGTTTTGCCGTAAATCGGGACGTTCGGGTCGAAGCCCACGCGGCGGGCGGTGCCGTACTCGACCGCTCCCATCATGCCGGGCTTGATCTCCGAAACCAGGTTGTCGATATCCAGGCGGCGCTTGACGCGCGGCACCAGCGCCTGCGCATCCTGATCCGTTTTCGGGTACTGCAGGTAATAAAGCGTCCCGCCATTGGCGACCGCGCCGATTAAGGCGGCGTATTCGAGCGGCGTGAGAGAAATTCCGTCGCCGAAGCTGGTCATCATCCCGACGCCCGATTTCGGCTCCTCCACGGGAAGCACGCCGGCCTGCTCGCCTGCAATGTCGAGGCCGGCTTTTTCGCCCAGGCCGAACATTCTGGCGTAGTAGGAAACACGCTCAAACCCAAGCTTCTCGCCCAGGTTCGCGAAATACTGATTGTTGGAGTGCGCGAGCGCTTCCGTCATGGCGATGGATTTACGCTTGGTGAGTTTGAAGGGCGTCTCGCGATCGACTACATTTTCGCTAAGCGCGGCCAGAGCCACAGGGACTTTCACCGTGGAGCAGGGCTGATAACCGCTCTTAAACGCCAGCTTTTGATTGACGATGGTCAGGATGCGGCCGGTGTTGGCGTCGGTCACGACGATGCTGCCGTTCAAAGGCCCGAGGGCGTCGACGGCCGCGCGCCGGACCAGCAGATCTTCTCCGTCTACGTTGTCGCCTTCGAGCGAATCGGCGTAGTTGGGCGCTTTCCAGGCTCCGCGAGCGGCCGGGCGCTTACCGGCGGCTACTCGGGCGACGATCGCCCGGTTGGTGGCGGAGGCCTGGGTCGAAGCAGCGGTATTCTTTACCACTGCTTTTGTAATCACATGAGGTACTGCGGCGCTCTTTACGGGAGCTTTGGCGGTAACCGGCCGCTTGGCGGGGGTTGTGCCGGCGGGGTGAACAGCCTTCTTTTTTAATGCCGGTTTGACCGGGTCTGCCGCGAAAATCAGTGACGAGGCGGCAAGAATAAGTGCCAATCGAATGAGTGAAGGCCGGATGAAGGGAAGCAAAGGTTCGTCCTCTACATTAAAGATTCCACCGGAACTCGAAAGAAACATTGTGTCCTATTGTAACAGGCAAGTCAATAGGCAGTTCGAGCTGCGGTCCATCCTCAATGTATCGGCAGAAGCGGCGACGTTCATGCATCTCGGCTAAGCCAGCATCTTCTCGATCACGCGTCCTTCGACGTCGGTGAGCCGGA
>JBEKOZ010000558.1:0-3973 GCA_049521275.1 Bryobacteraceae bacterium
GTGCCGGCGGTCGCGCCGCATGCGATTTATACGGTGCCGGACGATGTGCTGAAGTCCTGCCGGGCGCTGGCGAATCGATATAAAAAACCGCTGGTCATTCATCTTTCGGAGACGAAGCATGAAAACGAAGAGTCGCTCGCGAAGCGGGGAAAAACGCCGACGGGGGCGCTAGAATCGCTGGGGGTGCTCAGCGGCTGGACGGTAGCAGCGCACGGCGTATGGCTCGACGATGCGGATATGAAAATTTTAAAAGCTCGCGGCACGGGGCTGGCGCATTGTCCGTCGAGCAACATGAAACTGGCCAGCGGAGTGGCGCCGGTGGTGAAGATTTTGTCGATGGGGATCGCGATGGGGCTGGGCACGGACGGCGTGGCCGGTTCGAATAACGATCACGACATGATGGAGGAGATGGATCTGGCGGCGAAGCTGCAAAAAGTGACCACTTTCGATCCGACGGCGCTGCCCGCCGAAACGGCGTTCGCGATGGCGACCATCATCGGCGCCCGCGCGCTGCATCTGGATTCGATGATCGGATCGATCGAGAACGGCAAGCGCGCCGACGTGATCATGATTCGCCTGGATCAGCCGCGCGCGGTGCCGATTTACAACGTCTATTCGCAGCTGGTGTATGCGCTGAAAGCTTCCGATGTAGCCGATGTGATGGTGAACGGCCGCGTAATCGTGCGCGACAAAAAAGTGTTGACCATCGATCCGGCGCCGGTGATGGCGAAGGCAGCGGAGTATCAGGAGCGGGTGAAGAAATCGCTAGCACGTTAAAAATGAACTGTCTGCGTTAATCCGCGTCCATCAGCGGCTTAAATTTCTTTTTCAACAGGTCTCATTCCCCAACCGCCGCCGCCCGGGCTCTCGATACGCAGCGCGTCTCCCGCGTGGATATCGAAACGGGTTTTCGCTTTCAGCGGAATCGCCCGGCCGCCGCGCAGCAGCGTGTTCTTCCCGGGCTTGCCCGCAGAGCCACCGGCCAGGCCGTACGGACCGCGCTCGCGCCGGTCCGAAAGAATGGTCACCTCGGCATCGGCGAGAAAACGGAACTCGCGCACGATGGCATCTCCGCCGCGATGTTTGCCCGCGCCTCCGGAACCTTTCCGGATGCGGTAGCTTTCGATGCGCAGCGGGTATTGGTGCTCGAACGCCTCGACGGGCGTGTTCCAACTGTTGGTCATGTGCGTGTGCGTCGCGCTATATCCGTCGCCGCGCGGCGACGCACCCATGCCTCCGGCGATGGTCTCGTAATACGCGAACGGAACGCCCGCCGCATCGCCGCCGAAACTCAGATTGTTCATCGTGCCGGAGCTCGCGGCGGGAATCCGATCGGGCGCTGCCTTCGCCATCGCGCCAAGAACAGTATCGGTGATGCGCTGCGACGTCTCGACGTTCCCCGCCGCCATCGCTGACGGAGCCCGCGCGGCGACCACCGTGCCCTCCGGCGCGATCACCCGAATCGGACGCAGGATGCCCGCGGTGTAAGGAATTTCTTCTTCAACCAGACAGCGGAACACATACATCGTCGCGGCCAGGGCAACCGCGTAGTTCGCATTGACGGGACCGGCCGCCTGCGCATCGGAGCCGGTGAAATCCACCACCGCGGAATCGGCGCTGATGGTAATCGCGACGCGAATCCACACCGGACGCGCCGTAATGCCGTCGCTATCCAGGCAGTCTTCGAAACGATAAGTGCCGGGCCGCAGCTTGGCGATCGCGGCGCGCATCATGCGCTCGCTGTAATCCTGAAGCGAACGCATATTGGCGGCGACGCGCGGCGCGCCGTACTTCGCGACCAGTTCATGCAGGCGAACCTCGCCGCGCCGGATCGACATGAGCTGCGCGCGCAGATCGCCTTCGCGCTCCTCCGGTGTGCGTACATTCGCAAGTATCATCTGGAGCAGCTCGCGATCGATCACGCCCGCACGCTGGATCAGAATGGGCGGCATGCGCAGGCCCTCCTGATAAATTTCGCGGGCGAGAGGCATGGATCCGGGGCTCATTCCGCCGACGTCGGCGTGATGGGCGCGGTTGGCGAGATAAAACGCCGGCTTCCTGGATTGTTTTATGAAAACCGGCGCGACCGCGGTTATATCGGGCAAATGCGTCCCGCCGCGGAAGGGATCGTTGACCAGCGCGACGTCCCCTGGGCCCAGGTCGAACGTGTCCATCACCGCGCGGACGCTCAAAGGCATCGCGCCGAGATGAACGGGCATGTGATCGCCCATCGCGACGGTTTCGCCGCGCGCATCGTAGACCGCGCAGGAGTAATCGCGCCGCTCCTTGATATTCGCGGAGTACGAAGTCTTTCTGAGAACGACCCCCATCTCCTCGGCGATCGACACCATCAGGTGGCGGAACAGCTCCAGCTCAATTGCGTTCATTTGCAGTCTCCAATATGGATGAGGAAACGCGCGGCCGGCTGCTTCTTTCCATTCACGATGCGTTCGATGAGGTAGGTTGTCGACCCCATTGGCGCGGTCACGCTCCATCGCCCGCCAGGCGCGCGCACCGCGGGGAGGATCTTCGTGCTTTTCTGTTTGATCTCCCAGTTTTCGCCGCCGGTCATGGTGGAGTACAGTTCCTGATCGATGGCTTTACCCACCGAATCGTCGAAAATGAGTTGGCCGCTCGAGGCGGAATCGAACCGGAACTGCGCGATGGAGCCGAAACGCGTTTCCTCGAATAAAAGCCGCGCGCGCCAGGATTTTCCGCCGTCGGCGGTAAGCAGGAAGAAGGGATCTTTCGGCAGAGGCTCCAGGCGATGGCCGCTGAGCCAGCCATGGTCTTCGATGAACTGGATTTGCTCAAACGCGGTCGAGCGCCGGCGCGGAATGGCCTCGCTCCAGCTCGCGCCGCCGTCTTCGGTCGAGAGCAGAACACCGAAGAGCGTCGTGGTTCGCGTGTGGATATCTCCCGCGACGAAGATTCGAGAGCCGAACCCGTCGACCGCGGAAACTTCGAAAAAAATGGGGCAAGGCTGATCTTCGGAGCAGGTGAGGCCGAAGCTCTCGATATCCTCCGCGGAGCAAGTGTAATCGACGTGCACTGGTATTTGTGCGAGGAGCGGAACCATGCAGAGCAGAAGAAGGCGCAGCTTCACGAACTTCTCACTGTACAATAGAATCAGATGCCCGGGCCTCCCATTCCCGCGTCGTTTGAAAGTCTCGGCCGGCGTCCGTTTTCATTTTATCCGCCCATCGTGAACGTCGAACACAACGAATGGATCCTGCGCCGCGCCAACTGGACCGAGTTTCAAGTGATCAACACCAAGACGAGAGCCGAGCTGTGCGTGCCGCGCCGTTTTGTGGGTGAAGGCGCGATGGTCGAAGAGCCGGTGATGATCGTGGGACTGGTGAAAGAACTCGAGTACAGCGAAGGCATGGTCCTTCCGCACATCCGCCGGGTGATCGAGATGCCTCGTGCGGTGAACGCGAGTGCGCCGGCGAGGGTGATCGGACCTGCGCGAATCGCGCCGGTCGTGGGAATTCGCATCGAGGCCAGACCAGGATCGCGCGTAGTGCGCATGTTGGTTGCGGCCGCTGCGATGGGTTTCTTGATCTGCGTGGCGGTTGCAATTCTGGTCCAGTCCGTGGTGGTTCCCCACAAACATTCGGTCGCCAAGAAGCGGTGAAGTTGAAACGCGTAGGCGTGCTTGCGGGCGCGTTCAATCCGGTGACCCGCGCGCACATCGCCTTGGCCGACGCTGCGCTGAGGGCTGTCGACGAGGTGATCTGCGTCGTCCCGCGCGTTTATCCTCACAAACATTTCCATGGCGCCGCGTTAGAGGACCGCGTCGAGATGCTGCGCATCGCCGGAGCCGGACGCTATCGTATCGAGATCACCGAGGGCGGTCTGTTCATCGATATTGCCCGCGAATTGCGGCAAACGGAAACCGATGTCGCCTTCGTCTGCGGGCGCGATGCGGCGGAGCGAATCCTTCATTGGGACTATGGCGAAGCCGGCGCGA
>JBEKOZ010000559.1:0-3969 GCA_049521275.1 Bryobacteraceae bacterium
AAAAGCGGGAGGAGAACCCCACGCCAGAGCGGTCGAACACTGATCTCGACACGCTGTTCAAAAACGGCTCTGGGGTTGATTGCGGAAGGCATCGTGTGACTTTCTCATCGAGCCCAGTCAGCGACGAATCCATGTCCCAAATCATTGGGCCGTTTTCCACGATCTATTTAGTAGACAACTCCGATCTTGGCGATCTCTTAAGCTTGATCGCCTCTTGCGCGACCCGGTAATCTCTTGGTCGAAAGGGACCTACAAGTCCGCCCCGTCGCGAAAATCGCACATAGGCACCTCCTATCGCGATCCGCTCTTCATCGAGCGCGACCTCATCACCCGTCCGGCATTATTATGAATGAATGGAATCCACAGTCGCCGCTCCTCCCGAGCATCCCTCCGTTGTTGAATTGGAAAAACAGTACCTCCTGCAAAACTACGCCCGCTTCAACTTGGTTCTCCATCGCGGCAAAGGCTGCTACGTGTACGACACCGCCGGCAGGCGCTATCTGGACCTGATCGCAGGCATCGGCGTGAACGCGCTCGGCTACGCCCATCCGCGTCTCACGAAAGTCATCCGCGAGCAGGCGGGACTGATCCTGCACACATCGAACCTGTACTATCACGAGTACCAGGGTCCGCTCGCCGAGCGCATCGTCAAACTCAGCGGCCTCGATCGCGTCTTCTTCTCCAATTCCGGCGCGGAGTCCATGGAGGGCGCATTGAAAATGGTGCGCGCCCACGGAACCAAAATCGATCCCGCCAAGTATCAGGTGGTCGCGCTCGAAAATTCCTTCCACGGCCGCACCTTCGGAGCGCTCTCGATTACCGGCCAGGCGAAATACCGCCGCGATTTTGAGCCGCTGGTCCCCGGCGCGCGCTTCGTGCCGCGCAACGATATCGCCGCGCTCGAACAGGTGGTCTCCGAACACACCGCCGGCATCGTACTTGAAATCGTGCAGGGCGAAGGCGGCATTTTTCCGATGACGCCGGAGTATGTGCGCAAGGCGCGCGAACTGGCGGACCGCTACAACGCGATTCTGGTGTTCGACGAAATTCAGTGCGGCGTCGGCCGTCCCGGAACGTACTTCGCGTATCAGCTCTTCGATCCCGTGGTGATGCCCGACGTGATGGTGGCGGCCAAACCGCTGGCCTGCGGGATCCCTCTTGGCTTCATCGCCGCAAATGAACGCGCCGCGGTCTCGATCGGACCCGGCATGCACGGCTCCACCTTCGGCGGCGGACCGCTCGCCTGCCGCGTCGCACTGGAATTTTTCGACCTCCTCGACCCCCTGCTGCCGCACATCGTCGAGACCGGCAGCTATTTTCGCATGCGCCTCACGGAGCTGGCCAAGCGTTACGGCTTCATCCGGGAAGTGCGCGGCGTCGGCCTGATGATCGGCGTCGACCTCGACCTGCCCGGCAAACAAATCGTCCTCGATGCCATGGCCGAAGGCCTGCTGATCAATTGCACTCACGAAACCGTCCTGCGCATGCTCCCGCCGTACATCCTGACCGAGCAGGACGTAGACCGAGCCGTGACCGTCCTGAACCGCGTCTTCAAGAAAACCAAAACGACTCAGTGATCTTCACAGCCAGGGTGCGCTTGTGGCGCACGCACTTGTGCGTGCCGCGTCGCCACCCGTGGCGACGCCCGGCGTGTTACCGGCTAAAAAACTCCGGCTTCCCGATTTTCGCATCGACCGCGATATCGAAAAAGCCGATCATCATTTCCTGCCAGCTCTGCTGCCCGTAACTGACATCCACGGCCGGGTCGGGATTGCGCGGATTATTGGCCGAGTTGTCGAACGTCCCCCAACACTGAAGCCGCATCCCTTTCCGGACCGGAATCGGCGTCTCTAAACGGTAAGAAAGCTGCCAAAAAAAGTCGTAATTAGGGACGTTTAAGAGCGTTTGGAAGCCGCTTTTCCCGTCATTAAGGACGAATAAGAACGATTTTCCGCGCAGATGCATGTGCGGAAAGAAGCTCAGCAGCAGCGCGTCGTTAGGGATAGATCCCCACGCCGTCACGCGATACTCCTTGTCGCCCGCCGGGATTAAGAAATGGTCATTATTAAGCTGGAGCGTCAACACCCTCTTTTCAGGCGGTTTCTTCGCGAACGCCAGCGCGACCGTGGTGCGGTCTGAAGCCGGCCTGCCGTCAGGGGTGTAATGGATCTCCAAAACCAGGTCCGATCCGGCCTTGACCAGCTTCGCCATCCCTTCAGGCCACGAATCCGGAGTCGAGCCGGGTGCGTAAACTGTTAAAATATCAGCCTTTGTCGGTCCGCCTGTCCAGGTCGATCCAGGTTCTCGAAGATAAACGACAATGTGATGCACCACGGCTCGATTCCCCGGCCGAACCTCCACCGCTTGCACCCATCGATCCTCTTTGAAACCGGTAGCTATAGGAAAATACTGATATTCGACCGCGCCCGAGGCAGGCACTTCGAAGGCCTGGGGCATGACCAGTTCCAGGTCATGCGACGGCAGATTCCATCCTTCCGGCCAGATTTTCGTCGCCGGAGCGTCCCCGAAATCCCCCTTGGCGGCGCCGGTATCTGCCCATTTCGCAAGGGTTTCGATCTCCGCGGCGGTGAGCGACCGGTCGTTCGCGAAGTGCCCGCCCTCAGCCGGCCACGGAGGCATTTTGCGCGACCGGACCTGGTCGCGAATGGCCTTCGCCCAGGGCCGCGTTTCTTCGTACGTGACCAGCGCCATGGGAGCCATTTGCGCGGGGCGATGGCACTCCTGGCAGTGATTCTGGAGAATGGGGACCACGTCGCGGAAAAAAGTCACCGCGGCCAGCAGTGCCTGCATGCCTACCACTATATATGCTACATAGATGGCTTGACGCCGACTGGCAAATGGCGCATGATTGCTTACAGGAGTTTGTCAGATGCTGAAACGACTTCCGTTGGCTATTTTGCTGGTCGGTGCGAGTTCGGCGTGGGCGCAGCAGGTTATCTCTGCGCACTCCGGTGTGATCCACTTCGTCGAAGGGCAAGTGACGCTCGAGGGTCAACCGGTGCAGCCGAAGTTTGCCGAATTTCCAGACGTGAAAAATGGCCAGACTCTGGCGACCCAGGACGGCCGAGCGGAAGTGCTGCTGAATCCCGGCGTGATTCTGCGCATCGGCGAGAACAGCTCCTTCAAAATGCTTTCGAACAACCGCGCCGATACCCGCCTCGAACTGCGGACCGGTGAAGCGGTAGTCGAAGTGGGTGAACTGCTGCCTTCGAACGCGATCACGCTGGTCAGCGGCAACGTGCACATGGAGCTGGTGAAGAAGGGCCTCTACCGGATCGATGCCGAGGATCCAGGCAAATTCCGGGTGTATGAGGGCGAGGCTCGGGTGACCAACGGAGACCAGAGCGTGCTCGCGAGGAAGGGCCGGCAAGTGCTGCTCGGCGCCGTTCTCGACATGAACGCATTCGATGTGAAGGATATGGACGCGCTGATGCGCTGGGCCGGGCGGCGCTCGGAATACCTGGCGGAAGCGAATGTGTCAGCGGCACGATCGGCGGGATCTCTCGGGTATGTCGGCAATAGTCTCGGTGTGGGCGGCATGGGCTTGGGCGGCATGGGCATGGGCTTGGGAAGCTGGGCCTATAATCCCTGGTACGGGATGTTCACCTACATGCCTTACGGCAACAGCATGTATTACAGCCCGTTCGGTTATGCCTTTTACAGCCCGACGACTGTAGCCTATATGCCGATGTATAACGGATTCACGGGTAGCGCGTTTCCTCTGAGCAACTCCGGGACGTCGCTTCATTACGGCAGCGGTGGTGGCGGCTCGACCATGGCGCCGCGGCCATCGTCCGGGGGCGGCAGCGGTGGCCCAGTCTCGTCCGCGGCGCCCACCACCGGATTGAACGGCATGAGCTCATCGAGCAGCGGTACGGGTGGATCAGCCGGGCACGGCGGCGGCAGCGGCGCCCACGGCAAATAAATTCAAGTTCGAGCTTGCCGGAC
>JBEKOZ010000560.1:0-3968 GCA_049521275.1 Bryobacteraceae bacterium
GCCGCCCATGCTGACAAATTCCGTCACCAGGTGCGGATGCTTCAGAGCGAAGTTCGCCGAATGATAGCCTCCGAAACTGCAACCGGTAGCCGCCAGTTCAGGCGATGCGTTGCGGGAGCGAATGAACGGCACCACTTCATTCACCAGGTAGTGGTCGTATTGTTCGTGCCTTTGGGCGCGCTGCGCCGGGTGGATGGATTTGTTATACCAGCTCTCGGCGTCCACCGAATCGACGCAGAATGCCTGTATTTGCCCGCGTTCGTACTGGTCTCCGATGATGCTGATCATGTGGCGATTTTCGTAATCGAAGAAGCGGCCCATCGAGGTGGGAAATACGATGACCGGCATGCCGCCGTGTCCGAAAACCAGCAATTCCATGTCGCGCCCCAGGCTGGGACTGTACCACTTATGATATTCGCGATTCATTCGTCATTCGATCATAGCGAATCTCATAAACGAACCCATCGCTTCGCTTTCGCTTCGAAGCGCGGCAGCGTGCCGGTGGGCACGCTCGAAACCGGAATGCGCAGGGAGAACGCGTTGGTCAGCGCCGCTTCGAGGCGATGGATCACGCCCGCGTCAGCCTCGACCTGAATATGCAACTGCGTAAGCGCCCGTTCTGTGCGGATCTCCACTCGATACTCGGTGATCCCTTCGCAGCGCAGAACTTCTTCCACCGCGCTGGGATAAATGTTGACCCCGCGCACCACCACCATATCGTCGGTGCGCCCGAGAATCCCTCCCTCGAGTGCAACATCGCTCGTTCCGCAGACGCACTGCCCGCGAACCGCCCGCACCAGATCGCCCGTGCGATAGCGGATCAAAGGAGAGCCGATGCGTCCCAGATTGGTCAGGATCAGCTCTCCGTCGATCACCTCGGCGATGTAAGAGGATTCGATCACGTGAAGAACGCCGGGCCGCTCCGGGCAGCCGTAGCTCACCGGACCCGTTTCCGTCATCCCGTGATGATCCACCACGCGCGCGCCAGGCCACAATTGTTCGATATGCGCGCGGGTTGCCGCGATGCTCCCGCCCGGTTCCCCGGCGACGATGATACGGCGAACGCTGGATTCATCGAGGTCAATGCTTTCTTCACCGGCGGCTTCCGCCAGGCGGATCGCGTAAGTGGGAGTGCAGCACAACACCGTCGCGCGCGTCTCCAAAATGGTCCGCAGCCGCACCGCGGTGCGCATTCCGCCGCCGGGAATCGCCAGCGCGCCCATGCGAGTCGCTGCTTCGAACCCAGTCCAGAATCCGAGAAACGGTCCGAATGAGAACGCGAAAAAAATGTGATCCTTCGCCGTCACGCCCGCGGCTTGATAAACGCGGTCCCAGTTGCCCAGCATCCAGCTCCAGCTCTCCGGCGTATCCAGCCAGTGGAGCGGATGCCCGGAGGTTCCGCTGGTCTGGCAGAACCGCGTGTAACGATCCAGCGGGAACGTCAGATTCGTACCGTACGGCGGATTCTCGGCCTGATCGTCGATCAGTTCCTGTTTGCGCGTGAACAGATCGTCCAGCGAATCGACCGCCGCGATCTTGCGGGCATAGAATCGATTCCCCGGCAGGATCTTGTCAAGCAGATTATTAAGAGCGCCGCTCATGACATCCACTCGCGGCGCAGTAACCTGTAAATAACAGCCAGCCGTAACAACGAGCCGCGACCATAGGGAGCGATCAGAGCCATCACGCCCGAACAGACACCGTTTCTTCCTGCAACAGAGGCGCCCCGTGCTGCAACGGCTCCGGCAGCCTCGCATGCTTCGCCATCCCGTCGTACATGGGTTGAAAGTCGTGCAACAGGTTGCCAATCAGGCAGTCGGTCACGTCGCCTTTCATCGCCGGGAACTCTTTCAGGTATTCGCGGAAGCTGAAGTTGTGATCGTAAAACGCATAGACCAGCGCGCGCATCGATTCGATGCTCTTGCACAGATCCTTCCCGTACTTGACGAACCGCCCGGCCGAAAAATCGTGGTCCGTCAGGCAGGCGTCGGCGAAGTTCGCGCCCATCTCCCCGCTGTACAGCGCGAGGAACACGCCGGACGAAAATACCGGATCGAGAAACGCGAACGCATCGCCCGTGAGAATCAGACCCTTCGCTCCGCAATGCCGCGAGCGGTAGGAATACTCGCCCGTCACGCGATACGGTCCCGTCTGTTCGCCCACCGCGAGGTGATCCTTGATCCAGGTGTTGCGCTCTACCTGCTGGTCGAAAATCTCCTTCAGATCTTTCGAGTCCTTGTACAGATAATCCTTCTCCGCAACCACGCCGACGCTGACGATATCGCCGGCCAGAGGAATGTACCAGAACCAGCCCTTTTCGGGCACATAAGCGACGGTGGTCGCGCCTTCGTCGTAGCCCGAATCGCGCTTCGCCCCTTTGTAATAGGTCCACACGGCGATCTTGTTCAAGTACGGATCGCGAATTTTCCAGCCACTGCGGGTGACGAAAAAAGTATCGCGGCCAGTCGCGTCGATCGTGATCGGCGCGCGGAATTCTTCTCCCGTGGCGGTTTTGACTCCAACCACCGCGCCGTTTTCCCAGATGCCCTCGCGAACCGTAGTCTCTTCTTGAACCACCGCTCCCTTTTCGCGCGCGTTGTCCAGCATCAACTGGTCGAACTCGCTGCGCAACACCTGCCAGGTCTGTGCCGCTTCGTGCTGCAAGTGCGTGTGAAAATAAAACGGCACCGACGCGCGGCCATCCGGGCTCACGAATTGCACGCTGTATTTCTTGGTGAACGCCGACTTCTTCATCTTGTCCAGCACGCCGATGCGCTCCATCGTGAAGTAGCCATACGGCAGCAGCGATTCCCCGATGTGATAGCGCGGAAACTTTTCTTTTTCGAGCAGGACCACCTTGCGCCCCTTGAGTGCCAGCGTCGCCGCGGCTGTGGAACCGGCGGGACCACCGCCAATCACGATTGCGTCGTAATTATTCATGAAGACCTTTATGCGCAGGCGGAAGAATCTCCAGAACCTGCGCTAACTTGCGGCCGGTGGCGTTCCCCAGGATATTGCGGCGTCCGTAGAGCCGGGCCGGCCCAGAAATCTCCAGCGCCCGCAAAATCGCAGCATCCGCCTCGACCTCGAAAAACGCGTCTGGACGGCTGAAATGTTTGATCCCTTCTGATTTCAGAATCGCGCCCAGCGGCAGCCTGCGCTCCAGCACCAGATCTCGAGCCTTGGCCGGAAACTCGTCCAGGTAAATCTTGATCGCGCCAAAAACCACTGGCGCATCGCCGCCCTCCGGAATCAGTACGATCTCGCGCGAAAATACCTCGTCGCTGAGTTCATATTTCAGCACGCGCAGGTTCACCTTTCGATCATAAGCGGCTTCGAGCGTCGGCGTCATGTCGCGATCGTGAACCAGCAGCCGGCGATACGGCTCCGGCATGTCGCGCCCGTTGATCGGGCGAGCGAAAGGAAGCGGCAGGCCCGCCTGCTCGTAAAATTCGTTCAGCGGGTAAAGGAGGTCTAACGCGGTTGAAGTATCGATAAGTTCAGGCATAGCGGGCCGTCCGGTGCTGTGGGAGAAAGAAGTCGTGTAGCAGCCGGTCGACCTGGAGCAGCCCGTCGCGATTCAGCAGCAGCCTCCCGTGGTCCGTCGCGAGCAGGCCGCGGTCTTTCAGATTTTGCAGCGGTTCGTTGAATCTCTGCTGGACGTCGACCCCGAATTTGCGTTGGAAATACGCGCTCTCCACGTGGCCGAGCTTCATCTGCAACACGAATTCGCGAATCATCCGTTCTTCCGGATTCGGCGTCAGGGCGCGATAAATGGGCAACTCCCCGCGATTGATCGCAGCCAGGTAAGGGTCCCAATCGTGCTGATTCTGAAAATGCGTTCCGCCGACATGCGAAAACGATGCCACGCCCGCGCCGATCAGATCCGCTCCGGCCCATAGCAGGTCGCGATAAAGGAACTTGGCCTTCGACGAATTCTTGACCGCCGTATAAGCGCTGGCGACGGA